>NZ_JBFUPK010000003.1:0-28145 GCF_041355105.1 Terriglobus sp. RCC_193
CGATGGCATGACCGCAACGATCAGCCAGAATGCTTGCGTTGTGGTGCAGGAGTTCCTGTTCTTTCGCGGTCACTGGACACCTTCCGTTTGGGTTGGAAGCCTTGCAAGTTCCAAAGTCGAGAGTGGTACCACCATGCGTTCCGCCTGTAGGTACCAAAGCGTCGAACTGAGATCGTCATGGCCAAGTAGCCCTTGCACGAGTCGAAGGTCTTTTGTCATTCCCCACACCTTTCTTGCTGTTGTTCGGCGTAGATCATGGAGGCGGATTCGGCGCGTAATTCCACAGTCCTTGCATAGCCGCTGAAACCTCTCTCTGAGGTTTTCGGCGGTTAGTGTTGGGCGGTTTGGTATGCGCCAGCCTGTGACCCGGTGCGTGCCACGTGGGAGCTGTGCGACGAACGGTGCATCCGGTATCGCTGCCATATCCAGCAGAGCCTTTAGTTCGGATGTCACCGGAACTGTTTGCGTGTTGTCGTACTTCGTTCTGAACGAAAGCGTGCCTTGTTCGCTGTCGTAGTGATGAGGCGACAGCCGCGTGGCTGTTCCTGAGCGGATAGCCAGGTCTGAACACATCAGGATCAGGCATCGCAAGTTTGGCGGAGCAGCTTCTAGCAACTTGGCCCTTTCTGCGTCCGTAATCGTGATATTTCTCGGCTTTGGTACCTTCGTACGGACGACGCGCCGCGCGAGGGGCGGACACCCGTAATCTTCTTGGAGGTAGGTGAACAATCGTCTTGCTGTCGCGGAGCGGGTTTGCCGCGTGAAGGGGCTTTCGCTTTTGAGACACCAGTCGTTGATGACCGCGACGTGCGTTGCTCCGAGTTCCGTGGGGCCGAACCGTGTCGCTGCTGCGATAAGGACTTTTGCGCACTGGTGGTTCGTGGATGACTTTGAGAATCGGAGGAATGGCGCGAGGGCGATTGCAAGAATCGGCCCCCGCGCTGCTGAGGGCGGGTTTTCTTCTTCTGTGCCTCCTCAAAGGCAATGGCTTCTTCAGCCGTTTCGAACGATTTTCGTTTGCGGACACCCTTGCGATCTCTCCAATCAGCAAGGTACTTATTTCCTTTTTGAAACATCAGGACACCTCTGGACACCTTATCGGCGATGATTTCCCGCATAAGTAGTAGGCTTTTGAAGATGCCGCGCATCTACCTTGACGCCAATGCGACCACGCCCGTGCTGCCAGATGTGCTGCGTGCGATGGAACCGCATTGGAATGCGCGTTTCGGCAACGCCAGCGCCGTCCACGCCTTCGGTCGCGATGCACGCGACGCCGTGGATGCTGCACGTGATCAGGTGGCTGCTCTTATCGGCGGCAAGCCAGCGGAAGTCACTTTCACCAGCGGCGGCACGGAGAGCGATAACCTTGCACTCTTCGGCATCCTGAAGCCTGGCGACCATCTCATCGTCAGCGCCGTTGAGCATGACGCGGTATTGCACGCCGCGGATACACTGGAAGCAACGGGCGTCGCCGTCACACGTGTGCTTCCTGACAGCGAAGGGGTCATCCAGCCGGAAGCCATCGCTGCCGCCATGCAGCCGAACACGCGTCTCGTCAGCGTGATGCTGGCGAACAATGAAACCGGCGTGATCCAGCCCATTGCGAAGATCGGCAAGATTGCGCACAAGCACGATGCCCTGCTGCATACCGACGCCGTACAGGCCGCCGGAAAAATTCCAGTCCATGTGGATTACCTGCGCTGCGATCTGCTGAGTCTCTCCGCGCACAAGATGCATGCGCCGCAGGGCGTAGGCGCGCTGTGGGTACGCAAAGGCGTCACACTGCGGCCCATGCTGCACGGTGGCACGCATGAACGCCGACGCCGTGCCGGAACGGAAAATGTGCCGGGCATCGTCGGATTCGGAGCAGCAGCCGCATTGGCCTCCGAATGGCTTGCCAGCGAAGGTCCACAACAACTGCAACAGCGGCGCGACCGCCTGCAAACAGCTCTGCTCGACTTAGGCGATGCCGCCATCAACAGCGGCAATGCGGAGCGCGTCCCCAACACGCTCTCCATCCGTTTCGCAGGCGTCAACGCCGAAGAACTGGTGATTGCACTGGACTTGCAGGGACTTGCCATCAGCGGCGGATCGGCCTGCCAGAGCGGCGCCATTGAGCCATCGCATGTGCTCCGCGCTATGGGTTTGAACGATGAAGAAGCGCACACCAGCGTGCGCTTCTCGCTTTCGCGGCTGACCACGGACGAGGAAGTGGACCGCGCCATCGCCATCACCTCCACCGCTGTCCGTCGCCTGCGGTCGCTGTAATCCTGCATCTGCGACAAAAACCTGCGAAAATAAAGGGTAATGGCCACCACGGCACCCAACCCGGCGGAGCACGCATTTCCCGCTCCTGATCCCGCATCCACCATCGCAGTTGCGATGAGCGGCGGCGTGGACTCGTCTGCCGTGGCCGCTCTTTTGCAGCAGCAGGGATACACGCTGGTGGGCCTCACCTTGCAGCTATGGGATCAGCGCCGTCTCTCCGGCAAGGACGGCATTCCGGAACAGGTAACAGGCCGTTGCTGTTCGCTCGATGACGTCTACGATGCGCGTCGTGTCGCCGGTCAGCTTGGCATTCCATACTACGTGGTCAATCAGCAGCGCCGTTTTGAAGCAGACGTGGTGCAGCCGTTTGTAAACGACTACCTTGCAGGCCGCACGCCCATTCCCTGCACGCTCTGCAACAATCACCTGAAGTTCGACGAGCTATTGAAGACCGCGCGAGGCATTGGCGCAGAGCGCGTGGCCACCGGGCATTACGCTCGCGTGCGCTTTGACGAAGAGCGTGGCCGCTGGCTGCTGCTCCGTCCGGCGGACCGCAGCAAGGACCAGACTTACTTCCTCTTCGGTCTCACGCAGGAGCAGCTCAGCCGCACCATCTTCCCGCTCGGCGAAATGCAGAAGCCTGCCGTGCGCGCTATGGCCGAGGAGCAGGGTCTGCGCGTGGCGCAAAAGCCGGACTCGCAGGAGATCTGCTTTATCCCCGGCGGCGATTACAAGGCATTCCTGCACGCCTACCTGGAAGAGCAGGGCCGCGAGATGCCCGAAACATCAGGCGAACTCGTGACGGCAAGTGGCGACGTCGTTGGCTCACACACCGGCATCCACAACTTCACCGTGGGGCAGCGCAAGGGTATTCAACAGCAGTTGAACCATCACCCCGCAGAGCCGTTTTACGTGCTGGGCATTGAGCCTGCCAGCAATCGAGTTGTCGTTGGCCACGAAGAAGAACTGCACCAGACGCGCGGCGTTGCCGACCGCGTGAACTGGATCAGCATCGATATGTTGCGCGAACCGATGCGCATACAGGCAAAGATCCGCCATCGCCACGAGCCCGCGAATGCAACGATTTATCCCTTGGAAGAAGGCCGCGTAGAGATTGTCTTTGACGAGCCGCAGCGCGCCATTACACCGGGGCAGGCAGCGATGTTCTTCGATGGCGATATCGTGGTCGGCGGCGGCTGGCTGGTTTAGCACCAACCGCTCTTTGCTCCCACAACTGTCATCCTAAGCAGAACGAAGAATCCCCACGATGTTGTATCCGTGCACAGGTTATCCGGATTTCTTACGAGGAACCCGGCAATGCGTTCTCGCCTGAGAATGCGTAGGGATTGTTCGTCACCCCGTTCCTCAGAATGACGACAATAAAGAGCGGATGCATGGAAGCATCCGCTGGTTACTGCTGATCCATCACGTTACGCGTGATAGTCGTCCTCATATCCCGTGTACACACTCTCGCCTTCAAAGGCCGTTGGCTTCGGAGTCTTGGGCGTGTGCTTTGGCGCAAAGCTCGCAATCAGCGATTCGATGCTGGCCTTTGCACCGCTGGCCAGACTTGAAATCTGCCGCACCGGCGCATAGAACGCGTTATGCAGAGAATCCAGCACGTGCTGCACGCGGCCAATCGTGGTGCTCACCACTTCATGCGTGCGATCAAGACTGTTGGTCACAAAAGCATCGGCGCGTTCCGTCTGGTTCCGTATGCGGCGTGTGGTATCGCCAACGAGTGCGTCCACCTCTGCAAACCGCGCGTGATACATGTCAGAGGTTTCGGCCAGATTCTGCGTTACGCGACGCAGCTTCGGCGCAACGTCCGCAGTGGTTTCGCGAACCGTCGTCGAAATGTCGGCAACCTTTTCGGAGATTTCCTGCACATTTTCCAGGATGGGGTACACCTTGCCCCGCGCCTCTGACATCAGGCCTCGCAGCTCTCGCAACAGATGAGCAAAGGAAAGAGCAAAGGTGCTGAAGGCAATGGCGCCAAGCAGAACGCCAACGGCGCTAATACCAGAGAAAATGAGCAGATAATGCGCTTGCGACTCGGTCATGGATGACTCACTTGCAAAATTAGCGGAAAGAACCGGAGCCCGCGAACATGCGGATCGCGGGCTCCGGTTGCTTGCGTTTCGATTCTAATAGGTCTGGCTCTCGACCTTTTCCTGATAAATCTGTTTGCCCGTATCCACGGCAGAGGCTACTTTCTCCTGCTGCTGGGCCAGGAAGTCCTTGCCTTTGTCCACGTACTGGCTCCACTGCGTGCGGCCCTTGTCCACGTAGTCGTTGATCTGTTCGCGACCCTGGTCCACATACTGGTTGGCCTTTTCCTTCGCATCGCGAGCCTGCGCAGCAAGGTCTTCGCGAGTTTCACGGCCGCTCTTTGGCGCGTACAACACACCTACCAGAGCACCGATACCAAGTCCCGCAAGGAACCATCCCAGACCGTTCATGTTATCGTCTGCCATCTCGTCTTCTCCTGAAATCAAATATCTAACACTGCCGGGATTCCTGCGGCACGGGAATCGTACCCATCCGTCCTGATTTGAGCCTACATGCTTCTGCGCTCTCTGGGATGCGATCAGCCTATCCCAGTTCTCACGGATGCGATACCGCCCAACGGGGTTGCCGACTTACGGCATCTCAAAGAAACTACACGAAATGTGAAAACCGGTATAAAACAGAAGCCGAAACAAATCGAGCCGCGTCCTATTGCTTAAACAGGGACAGCGTTCCCGATATGCACCAAAATCTCGCACGCAACCTCAAATCTAAAGATAAAGATCGTGTCGAGATTCCCAGGAGAGTTCTGATGAGTATGAGCATGCGGTTTACGAAAACTATTGCGCTTGCTGCCGTATTGCTGGCTGGCGTCTCGGGCTGCAAGCAGGCAGCGCCCGTTGACGACGCCACACTGACAACGCAGGTGCAGCAGAAGATTGCGGCGGAAAGCGGCCTGGCCAACGAACCCGTCCAGGTATCCACCGTCAATGGCGCGGTAACCCTCAACGGCGCCGTCAGCAACGCAGCAGCACGCACCCTTGCGGCCAATGATGCTGCCAGCGTCACAGGCGTCCGCCAGGTATTGAACAACATCACAGTCGCACCACCGATAAATGCCGCGGACCTTGCACAGCCAGTCCCGCCGCCGGCCGCTTCCGCGCCGAAGGCACCTGTTGTGACAAAGAAGGCACCAACGCCAGCACCCGTGCGCAACACTCCAACTCCAGCACCGATTGAGCGTGCAGCGGCCCCGGCACCGGTGCAGCAGCCTGCTCCACCGCCACCGCCGCCGCAGCCGGTGGTCCGCACCATTACGATTCCTTCCGGCACCACGATCCCCGTCCGCGTAACGCAGACGCTGGACAGCGCCAGCACACAGCAGGGTGAGCGCTTCTCCGGCGCCGTGGCGACGGACATTGTGCAGGACGGAATGCTGGTCATCCCGCGCGGCTCCGTTGTCTCCGGAACCGTGACGGAGGCCCACGAAGCCGCACACTTCAAAGGCTCATCGCTGCTCACCGTGGAAATCACTGGTGTGACCGTGCGCGGCCAGAACATCCCGTTGGCTGTTACGCCGTATAGCGTGGAAGGCAAAGGCCGTGGCAAGAACACCGCGGTGAAGACCGGCGTGGGCGCTGCTGCTGGTGCAATCCTTGGCGGCATCTTCGGCGGTGGCAAGGGAGCCGCTATCGGCGCCGCAGCCGGTGGTGGAACCGGCGCTGGCATCAATGCCGTCACGCGTGGCGAGCAGGTGCAGATTCCCAGCGAGAGCGTTGTACGCTTCAGCCTGACCAACGCCGTCGCGGTACGCACCTCTACCCATGCGGGCGGAGGCGACGGAAGCGGACTGCAGAACCGCTAATCGCACAAACAAGTAAGGGAAGCAACAAGAGGCCGGCGAACCATTTCGCCGGCCTCTTGCATCTACACGGACATGACGACTCTTGCCACATGCCGGGTAGCAAAGACCAATGCTCCCATGCTGGCGAACGTCCGCGTGCCATTTTCCGTGGCCCTTACCCAGCCGTACTGCCCCTGCACGACCGGCACGAGAACGCAGACCACATGAAAAAGCATTCTTCCGGCACAGCTGGCTACGTCAGCTTCGTGCTGCACGCTCATCTTCCGTACGTACTGCATCACGGTACATGGCCTCACGGGCTGGAGTGGCTGCTGGAGGCCGCGGCAGAGACCTATCTGCCACTGTTGCGCATGTTGCGGACTCTGCAGGACGAGGGCATCCCGGTTCGCATCAACGTGAGCCTCTCGCCGGTTCTACTCCAGCAACTGGCGCATCCGGATTTTCGTGCGGAGTTGCCTGCCTATCTGGAACGCAAAATCGCTGCCGCTCGCGAAGATGCCGGATTCTTCGAACTTGCCAATGAAACGCACCTGCTGGGTCTCGCGCGCCACTGGGAACGCTTCTTTACACAGTCGCTGGAAGAACTGCAATTGCTGAGGGGCGATCTGGTTGCCGGCTTCCGCAACGCGCAGCAGAATGGTTCGCTCTCGCTGCTGACCTCAGCCGCAACGCACGGTTACGTCCCGCTGTTGGGCACCGACGAGAGCGTGCTGGCGCATTTTCGGACAGCAGTACGGGCTCATCGCAAGCTCATCGGAACCGAAACCGCTGGTGCCTGGCTACCAGAATTTGGGTATCGCCCCAGCGGTACATGGCAGTTTCCCGTCGCTCCCGAAGGCCGAAACGAAACCGGGCAGCCATCGCAACGCATTGGCACGGAAACAGCCCTTGCTGAAGCTGGCCTGAGCTTTACTTTCGTGGACGCGCATCTGATCGAACGCGCGGAGCAAATGGACGGTGCATCGCCCTCGCTCTATCGCCCTTATCGCATCGGCGAAAGCGACGTGGCTGTGCTGGCTCGCGATCCCCGGACCGCCTTCCAGGTGTGGAGCCCGCAACAGGGATACCCCGGCGATTTTGCTTATCTGGACTTCCATAAGAAGCGCTGGCCGGGTGGCCATCGTTACTGGCGTGTAACCGGTGACAACCTGGGCATGGACGGTAAAGAACCGTATCACCTGGAAACCGCTCAGGAACGCTCCCGCATTCACGCGGAACACTTTGTATCGCTGGTCGCTGATACGTTGCGTGCTCAGCCCAGCCCCGATCAGCAACCCCTGCTCCTCTCCGCTCCGTTTGACCTGGAACTCTTCGGCCACTGGTGGAACGAAGGCGTGCAGTTCCTGGAAAATGTCTTCCGCATCCTGCATAAAGGCACGCATGGTGTCCACGCCACCACCACGGAGGAATATCTGGCGCAACACGGCACAGCAGGCCGCGTCCGCATGTCCGAAGGCTCCTGGGGCGCCAATGGCGACAACAGCGTCTGGCTGAACAGCGAAACCTCATCGCTGCTCAGCACGGTCTACGCCGCGCAGCTTGCCCTGCGTGACGCTGCACAGACACCGCAGTGGACCGCCGACGGCCAGGCGGGACGCGTGGCACGCCAGATGTGCCGTGAACTTCTGCTGATGGAATCCAGCGACTGGCCCACACTCATCACCACCGGGGCGGCACGCGATTACGCCGAAAAGCGCTTTCAGGAACACACCAATGCCTTTGCCCAACTGCGCGCCATGTGGCCCACCATCACAGAAAACCATGCACTCACAGAGGACGATGAAGCCACGCTTACCGAGTTGGAACGGGTAGACAACCTCTTCCCCGACCTCGATCCGGCTGATTGGAAATCCTGAAATGGCAGAGCGCTTTCCTGCACCCCGCGTTCATACTCGATAAACTAAAGGGGTGGCTACCACCGCCATCGTCGCACGAAGCACGGAAAGCCACGCACGCAGGGCTCCTCTGGAGATTTGGCATCTTCTCAGTCTCGATGCACCCACAGTGGCCGCGGTCTGGACTGCCTTCTTTGCAGCCTCCTTCCATGTTGTATTGCCGTGGACCGTTCCGTTGGCGCTTGCACTCGCCGTCTGGATCTTCTACGCTGCAGACCGACTCAGCGATGCGCAACATGAGGCATCCTCGCTGGAAGACCGCCATCATTTCCACGCGCAACATGCTCGCGGTTTCTTCGTTGCGATCGGCTTTGCAGTGCCCACAGTCCTTATCTTGCTGGCAGAACTTCCGCACACCGTACGCATCGCGTGGCTGCTCCTTGTCCTTCCCCTGATGGCCTACGCCGCTGCGGTTCACCTGTTGAAACTGCAGGTTCCGAAGGAATGGATGGTGGGATTGTTCTTCGCCCTCGCGATTGCCGCACCGTGTCTTCTGAACCAAGACCATGCGGCGGAATGGCTGTGTGCCGCAACATTCGGCATCCTCTGCTGGCTCAACTGTGTTCACATCGCGCGCGCGGAATCCGCCGCAACCGATCGTGCGACGGCATGGGCTGTCGATCACTTCCGAGCCATCACGCTGGCCTTCGCCATTGCCAATGCTGTCATCGCCGTCTGCCTGCCGCAGGCACGGAGTGTCGCTCTTGCGCTTATGGCAGCCGCGCTGCTGCTTCGTGCACTGGATCGCCTTGAGCCACATACCTCTGCGGTTCGCATGCGCGCCTTTGCCGACGCCGCACTACTCACGCCACTGTTGCTATGGCCGCTGCTGCGATACCTGCAATGAGCGGCTTCGATCGTCTGGCGAAACCCTATCGCTGGATGGAATATCTCAGCTTCGGCACCGCGCTGGAACATTGCCGCTTCCATTTCCTTCCGCTGCTGCGCAACACGCAACACGCGCTGCTGCTCGGCGACGGTGATGGCCGCTTCACCGCCGCTCTGCTGCAACAAGCGGGAACAGCAGACGCATTTGCCATCGACGACAGCGCAGCCATGCTGCACGCTCTCCAGGAACGTTGCACTGCCATTGGCGCAGCCTCGCGCCTGCGAACGCTGTGCACGCGCCTGAACGATGGGCTTCCTGAAGCCATTGCAGGCAAACACTTCGACCTCATCGCCACCCACTTTTTCCTCGACTGCCTCCGCGATACCGAGGTGGAACGCATCGTGCATGATGCAGCGCTTTGCACCACATCCGATGCGTACTGGGTCATCTCGGAGTTTCGCGTCCCGAATCATGGCGTGATGCGGCTTCCATCACGACTCATCGTACGGCTGCTCTACCTTGCTTTTCGCATCCTCACCGGCCTGCGTGCGCAGAAGCTGCCAGATTATGGCGCAATCCTCCGACTCTACGGCTGGCGCATGCAACAACAGAAAACGTGGCTTGCTGGACTTCTCGTCAGCGAGTTGTGGCAGCGAACAGACAGCGCAGATGCACTCGAAGGCATAAAATCAAAACAGCAATGAACCTGTACATGCTGCGACATGCGTCGGCTGGTCAACGCCGATCAAACCCGATACTCGATGTGAAGCGTCCGCTGGATAAAGCGGGCAAGCGCGATTGCCTTCTGCTGGGCAACACGCTTACCAGCATGAACGTCAGCTTTGACCTCGTCGTCTCCAGTCCGCTGAAGCGCAGCCTGCAAACCGCATCGCTTGTTGGCACGGAAACGGGCTACGAGCAGAAGATCGTTCTCAGCGACGCGCTTGCGCCCTCTGCCACCTATGCGCAGTTTGAAAAACTGCTGGTGGAGTGCAGCGGTGTGGAATCGCTGCTGGTGGTTGGCCACAGCCCCAATCTCGTGGAGTTCCTCGGTACACTGATGCAGCCCGCGCAGCAGACACGCGCCAGCCGGCCGCCTGCATCCATCCGCCTGCGCAAAGGCGCAATTGCCAAGCTGAACCTGGAACGTGGCGCTGCCACGTTGCAATGGATGCTGGACCCGCGCGTCATCCGTACGCTTTACGCCAACTCCACCACCAGGTCGCGCCGGAAGATTTCGCGGAAGTAAGGCGCTTCCTTCTTCAGCGACCACTGCTCCAGCTCCGCTCCGCCCTTCGCCGCGCTCAGTTCCAGCAACACCCGCTTGGGATACACGCGCACATTCACCTGTACCGGCTGCGTGGCGCGGTTCTGATTCAGTCCAATTGCAAGTCGGAGCAACACAACGCACCGCACCACATCCGCTTGCGTCTCCACCGGAACCGCGCGCAGAGGACGATCCATCCCGTCCGGGCGGCTCTTGCCCAGGTAGCGCGCAATTGCGCTCATGAGGGTGCGTTCCGCCGGTGAGAAACCGAAAATTTCCGAGTTCTCAATGATGTATTGCGCGTGGCGATGATGTCCCTGATGGTTCATGAACTTACCGACTTCGTTCATCATCGCTGCCGCAGCCAACAACTCGCGCATGTCCGGCGACATGCCATGCACACGCTCCAGCGCATCGAACAACTTCACCGCATCCGCACGCACGGCATCCGCGCGCTTCAGGTCAATGTTGTAACGGCGGCAAACCTCCAGCACACCTGTCCAGCGTTCCTGCTCCACGGCGCGATGCACGGATGCACGCTCATCAGAGTCAGAAAGCATCTGCGCCAGAATGCCGTCACGCAAACCCAGCGGCGAGTAGCGAAATCCGCTTAATTCCAACCGCTCCAGAATCGATGCGTATACAAACGCGCCGCCAATAATGATCTCGCAACGCTTCGGTCCGATGCCCGGCACCACCATGCGCTCGCTGTTCTTCATCTTCACCAGGCGGTTCGCCAGCTTGCGCACCGATGCCGCATCCGCTTCCAGATGGCCAACTTTGCTGGCAATGCGTTTTATCGCGACAGACTTCTTCCCTGCGCGCGCAACCTTCGTCTTGGCTTTCGCAAGGAACCCGCTCTGACTCGCCTCGGCCAATGCCGCAGCCGCGCCAGAGGTGGCAATCACCACCGGCACATTCGGCTTGCCCATCTTGCGTTCCAGCTTGCGCATCTCGCGTTCAATGTAGATGTGGAGCTGTCGCAGCTCATCTGCGGTTGGTGGATCGCTATGCAGAAATTCCTGCTGCAGACGCACCGATCCAAGCGGCATCGACACCATCTGCTGGATGCGCCCGTTGTCGCTCAGCGTCACCTCGCAGGAGCCGCCGCCCAGGTCGATCATCACGCATTTGCCACGCGCTCCCGGTTCACCGGAGAGAACACCAAGATGGATCAGCCTTCCTTCTTCCAGGCCAGAAACCACCTCCACTGTCCAGCCTGTAGCCGACTTCACCCACGCAGTGAATGCGGCAGCATTGCGTGCATCACGCATGGCAGACGTTGCCACCACCCGCACGCGATCCACCACCTGTGCCTGCACCGCCTTCTGAAATCGCTTCAGCGCACGGATGGTATTCGCCATCGCATCCGGTGATATCTCACCGGTTTCAAATACGCTTTCGCCCAGCCGCACCACTTCACGATCCTGATGAAACACCTTGATGCGGTGCTGTTCCACAGTGGCAATGGCAAGACGGCAGGAGTTGGAGCCGATGTCGATGGCGGCAAACGTTGGCATTGGCATCCTTCACGAGCAAGTAGAACTTCCCTAAGCACCATACATCGTTTTGCCACTACCCTGCCGATCCGCGCCATTGCCTGCCACATCTGAATCACGGGAGACTTTTTCGCCGTCTTAAGCCCAATATCATCACCATCGCACATGCAGGACGCCCGATCGACATGGACTATTCAATCGTCATTCCGTTACTGAACGAAGAAGACGCAATTCCCGAGCTGTATACGCGGCTGAAGGGCGAACTGGAGCAGATCGCCTCCACCGGCAAGAGCTACGAGATGATCTTCGTGGATGACGGTAGCCGCGATCGCAGCTTCAAGCTGCTGAGCGAACTCGCCTCAATGGATTCAACCGTCAACGTCATCCAGTTCCGTCGCACCTATGGCAAAACAGCCGGTCTGGCCGCGGGTTTTGAGATGGCAACCGGTGAAATCACCATCACCATGGATGGCGATCTGCAACACGACCCCGCCGACCTGCAGCGCTTCATCATACGCATGAACGAGGGTTACGACATTGTGTGCGGATGGCGCGAGAAACGCGTGGATAACCTCTGGGTTCGCCGCATTCCATCGAAGATTGCAAACTACTTCATGCGTAAACTTTCCCGCGTGGAGATTGACGATTTCGGCGGTGGTTACAAGGCGTACCGCACGTCACTGCTGCGTGAAGTCCCGCTCTACGGAGGCATGCAGCGCTTCATTCCCGCGCTGGCATCGCTGCAGGGCGCGCGCGTATGCCAGTTGCCCATCCGCAACATTCCGCGGCGCTATGGAAAATCGCGCTACGGCATTGGCCGCGTCATCCCGGTCTTCTTCGACCTGCTGCGCATTCACTTCCTGCTGAACTATCTACAGCAGCCGTTGCGCTTCTTTGGCTCATGGGGATTGGCCCTGATTGGCGGTGGCGGCCTCTTGTCGCTGGGCCTGCTCTATGAATGGCTCTTCCGCGACCGCCACGTCATGCTGCATCACGGCCCCTTAATGCTTGCAGCCGCACTGCTCATCGTAGCGGGCATACAGTGCTTCATGGGCGGACTCATCGGCGAGATGCTGCTCTGGCTGAACAAGCGCGGCCAGAAGAGTGACTACAGCATTGCCCACATGATCAGCGGCCACGAACGCGAAACAAGCCTCTCCTCATAACGCAGACAACATCAACCATGTACAAACGGGCGACTGCAGAAAGCAGTCGCCCGTTTGGCAATGTACGAGCAGGAAAAGCTCACTCTGATGTTCTGTTGAACCACTTAACTGCGGTTCAACAGAACATACTTCCCGCCCGACGAACCGATCAGCCTGCCGCCATGCGTGGCCTGCCACTGCTGTGTGCGCTTCGCATCATGCGTCACAAAGAACACCGGCGCGCTGCCGTTCCATAACGTAAGGAACGAAGCATCATCCTCAAAGCGATGCGGAGCGTCCGCATACAGCGATCCGTACCAGAGGTTATTCACGCGTCCATTCAACATGTACACCGGCTGGCCTGTGTAGAAGTTGATGGAGTCGCCGTTGGAATACTCGCCATCAATCACAATGCGCGCCGCGGGATCCCAGTGCTGCTGAATCACGCGTGCCAGCGGCTCTGATCCAAGAATCGGATAGAAGATCCGCAGCCCTTCGTGCACACTGCCCAGCACTCCACACATGCCCAGCGCCAAAACAACATTTGCCGCAAACGATTTGCCACGCAGCTTCAGGAACAGCGGTACCCCCGTTGCCAGCAGCAAGCTCGCCGCCATCGTGATTAGCGGTACGCGGAAGAACCCGAACGCGTTCGTTGTGAAATCAAACAGATGGCCAAACGAAAGCCGATAGTCATCCGGATGCTGCTGCAACGCCTCAAACAAATCTGCACCAGGAGCAGGCGCTTTCGCCACAACCGCCAGAGCGATGCAAACAATAGCCGCAATCGCAGCGACAGAGAACAACGCTGCGTAGAACCACCGCGAACGCTTGGACTCCCGCGACTCCGCATCCGCAAGATAACGCCCTGCCAGCAGCGCCAGCGCAGGCACCGCGGGAAGCGTGTAATACTCCTGCCGCGTGGAGAAGCTGAAGAACAGCAGGATCATCACGGCCCACAGCAGCAGCATCACCGTAGGTCCGCCGTTGCGCCATGCGCCTCTGCGCTGCCACCAGCGACGCGCCGCTCCAAACAGGAACACACCCCACGGCATCAGCCACACCACCAGCAACGCCCAGAAGGTCAGCAGTGGCACCTTGTCATAATCACGTGGAATGCGCCGGTTCAGATAGCGATTGATCTGGTCGTTGACTATGTAAAACCAGAACCAGCCCTTCGCTCCGCCGCTGGGCGCATTCCGCTGCCACGCAAGAATATGCCACGGCAACATGGTCACCAAAAACACCACCGCGAAGATACCCGCGCGCATCTTCAACAGCATCTTCAGTTCGCCAATCACCAGCAGATACAACACCAGCAGGCCCAGCGGAAACACGATGCCGATCAATCCCTTGGTGAGCATGCCCGCCGTACACACCAGCGCAAACATCACCGCGTGCCACGCCTTCGCTCTACCCTCCGCGCGAATGGAATCCACCATGCGCAGGATCAGGTCCGCGCACATGGTCATCCATAGCGCCACCATGACATCGGGGATAAAAAATCGCGTGAAGATATAAGGCCCGATGCAAGTGGCCATCGCGAGTCCCGCATAAAAACCAGAGCGTTCGCCAAACAACCGCGTGCCCAGGCTGTATACGTACAGGATCAGCACCAGTACCGACAGCGCCAGAGGCAGACGGAATGCCCAGTCGTGCATGCCGAAGATTTGCGCGCCACCTGCGGCCAGCCAATACGGCAGGGGTGGTTTATCCAGGTAGCGAATGCCATCCACGTACAGGGTCACGTAGTCATGGCGCGTGATCATTTCGCGCGCTGCTTCCGTGTGGATGGAATCCACATCATCCAGCAGCGGCGGCCCGAAGATGCCCACGAACTGTGTCAGAAACCAAAGGATTGCGAGAAAAGCTATGTGCCCTACCCGCAAAGAACTACGCTGCTGTGCCTGCATGAACGCCTTTTTACAAAATTCCGGCCGCACTTCGGCCCTTCACATTATCGCTGAACGCGCACGAATCGCGGCATCCTCCGTCTTTCTGCGGCATAAGGTGTCCGTTACCCATAAGATGAATCGGTGACGTTGTCTGAACCACTGCCGTCTTCTCCCTCCCCGGATTCGCAGACATCTGCTGGCCCGCTCAATCGCCGTTCGATCGCTGTACTGGTAGCCATCTGGCTCGTGCTGCACCTCGGCTGTCTCTTCACGCCCGGTCTGCTGGACGATGTGGACTCGATTTACATTGAAGCGGCTCGCGAAATGTTGCAGCGCCACGACTACGTCACGCCCTACGTCGACGGCGTCCGTTTCTTCGATAAGCCACCACTCATGTACTGGATGGCGGCAGGCGGCATGAAAGTCTTCGGCCCGCATGACTGGGCTGCGCGACTGCCACTGTCATTAATGGTGCTGGGACTCTTTCTTTCTGTGTATGTGCTTGGCCGCAGACTCTTTGGAGAACGCGGCGGCTTCTACGCAGCAGTCGCCATGGCCACCAGCCTTGGCCCCTATCTCTTCACGCGGTTCTACATCCCCGACATTATGAATGCGCTGTGGATGGCACTGGGCGTCCATCTGTTTCTTATTGCGCTGGACAGCAGCCGCAACGGAGAGATGCGTTCCGCACGCATGGCCACATGGGCCTTCGGTATCGTGATGGGACTGAACCTGCTGACCAAGGGATTGATCGGTATCGTCTTCCCCATCGGCTTTGTCGTGATCTATGCGCTGCTCACAAAGCAATGCAGACGACTGCTCAAGCTGCCGCTATTCACTTCGCTGCTGCTCTTTGCCGTGGTTGCGTTGCCGTGGCACATCCTTGCAGCGCTGCGCAACCCCGCCATCGCCATGCCTGCGGGCACAGGCCTTCCTGCACGCGCCGGATGGTTCTGGTTCTACATCATCAACGAGCACTTCATGCGCTTCCGTGGCCTGCGCATCCCGCATGATTACGGCCAGGTGCCCATCCCGCTCTTCTGGCTGATGTTCTTCCTGTGGCTCATGCCGTGGGTCGCATTCCTGCCTGCCGCATGGACGCAGTACGCACGCATGTGGCGCGACCGCTTGCTGGAAAATTCCAAGCGCAAACAAGCCGCGCTGACCGTGCTGCTGTGGAGCGGCATGGTGCTTGGCTTCTTCACGCTCAGTTCGCGGCAGGAGTATTATTCGCTGCCCGCATTGCCCGCACTCGCATTGATGGCCGGTGGCGTCGTTGCCGGGGCCGAACACGGCGACCCGCATCTGCGTCGCAACATCCTGCGCGCACACACATGGTTCCTGTTGCCCCTGGGACTTCTCATCGCCGCCATCTGCGGCACACTCGCGATGATCTCGCCTGCGGCACGTCCCGGCGCAGACATCAGCGAACTACTCACCAGCAATCCCGATCAGTACAACCTTGCACTCGGCCATCTACATGACCTCACCACGCGCGCTATGGGCTTCTTCCGCGCGCCACTGATCATCATGGCTGTGTCCATGTTTGGTGTTGGTCCCGTCGCGTGGTGGGTGCGACGCTACGGCAATCGCCGCATCGCCAACCGCGAACGTGCTGCGAATGCGGTACTCGCGGTCAGCATGTGTGGGGTGCTGCTCGCAGTGCATGGCGGCCTTGATCGCTTCTATCCCATCATTGGCTCCAAGGGTCTCGCGGTGCAACTCGCGAAGGTAGTGCAGCCGCAGGACGCTGTGATGCTCGATGGCGAACTCACCAGCGGCTCAACGCTGCTGTTTTACACACGGCATCCGTTGCAGCTTGTGAATGGACGCGTCAACGGTCCGTGGTTCGGCTCATTCTGGCCGGATGCTCCGCCCATCTTTGAGGATGAGGACAGCCTTCACAAAGCGTGGAGTGGAACCCAGCGCGTGTATCTGTTGACCTACCAGCAAACACGCGTCACAGACCTGCAACACTTCGGCGCAGTGCATCTTTTCGCCACGTCCGGCGGCAAGATGATCCTCACCAATCGATAGCAGCGAAACCACTGCGATACCATTCCATGCGGAAGCGCATGGCCGTGTTTGGATGTGTCAGAGCCGCGCTGTTCCTGCGAGATCACGTCCATGGCACCTGCGGCCCTTACAAAACAGCAACGCACCCAACTCCTCAGCGTGCTGCAGGAGCGCTTCGAAAAGAACTCCAGTCGCCACGCAAAACTTGCATGGAATGACGTCGCGCCAAAGCTCGAAAAAAACAACGCCGCACTACGTTCCCTTTTCGCCATGGAAGAAAGCGGCGGCGAACCGGATGTGATTGGCCGCGATGAAAAAACAGGCGAAATCATCTTCTGCGACTGCTCCGCAGAAAGCCCCGAAGGCCGCCGTAACACCTGCTACGACCGCAAGGGTTATGAGAAGCGGCTGAAAGAAGGATTAAAACCGCTGGGTTGCGTCATCGATATGGCAGCCGACATGGGCATTGAGCCGCTGGATGAAGAGCAATACTTCGCACTGCAGAAGCTCGGAGCATTCGACCTGAAATCACAAAGCTGGATCAAAGCGCCTGCTGAGTTCGTAAAACTTGGTGGAGGATTATTCGGTGACCGCCGTTTCGGTCGCGTCTTCGTGTATCACAACACACCACCATCGTTTTATCGTGCAAGAGGATTCCGTGGCCTGCTTCGCATTTAAAGCATTGTCCTGATGATATGGCTTCGACCAAAATCGAATGTCGTTTCCCTTGAGAGAGAACGACGCATGCCTCCTCGGTTTGGTGACATCTTCAGGAAAATGCTCTAGCCGTCCGCCTTCAAACGGCCATCCGGCATGATGCGGAAGTGCGTGCCGTGATAACTCGTATCCGCAGGCAGATAACTGCAGCACCACACGATAAAACCGAGCAGGTCACGCACCGGATAGATCGATGTCTGAAACGCGATGCGTTCCGCACCCAGCACGCGCAACATGGTGAATGCCTGCAGCCACCGATTCATCAACGCGATGCCAAGAAACACCCATGCCGCGCACCAGTTGCCAAGCGCAGCCTCCAACGCAAATCCGATCAACCCGAACGGCATGGCAAACGTCAGCCCCGTGCCAAAGTGCCCCGCCGGACGCGACCTGCGCGTGCTCTGCATCCAGCGAAGCTGATCGCGAAACGACCGCACAACACCCTGATCCGCCACCACCAGCTTGATCACGTGCGTGCTCATCTCCACGCCTTTGCCCTGTTCGGCAAGCCGATGCCCCAACACAAAATCCTCGGCCCAGTAGTGGCCCAGGTCTTCATAACCACCGGCTTCGGAGAAGGTTTTCTTCTCCAGCATCATTGTTACGCCCAGCGCAAAGTCCGTACCGCTCAGCATGTCTGCAATCAACACGCCGGCGCCCATCTCCACCGTCTTACCCACGGCGTCCAGCCACGTGAATACGGTGCCCCGGTCCACATGCCCCACGTACAAACACGAACCCAGCACCACCTGCTTACCATTCACAGTGTGTCCCGGCGCAATGGACTGGATGCAACGCAGCAGCGCATCCGGTGACACACGTGCATCCGCATCGCTGGTAATCAGGTGCGGATACGTCGCCACCTCACTCATCACACCCAGCGAAAACATCTTCGGATTCGGATACAGCGGTTCACCGCACGCATAAAAACGCGCAGCCCGATCGGGATAACGCTTTGAGACTTCATACGCAATCTGGATACCCGCATCATCCTGATGACGCGCGCAAAAGATGATCTCGTATGGCGCGGGATAGTCCTGCCGGAAGAAGCTCTCAATGCTCTGCTCCAGCCCCGGCTCTGCACCGTGCAGCGGCTTCAACAAACTTAGTGGCGGCGTGAACAATTCCTTCTCTTGCAGAGCACGCCTGCGCCTTGCAGCAAAACGCAACGCAGCCATCACGGCCATGCCACAGAAGATCAGCGCTGTCAGCGAACCCAGCGCCGCAATCCAGAACAAGATGTGCGAAAGAAGACCTGTGCCTGTGAGATGCAACAGCGAAACGAAACTCATCCCCGCTTCTTCGTCGATGCGGACTTCACCACCACCGGCTTGCCTACCAGCACGGGACGCCGCAGCGGTACCAGACCTGCCTCATTGCTGCGCGGCTGCTGCATACGGCTCAGCATCTCGTCGCGCATGTAGCTCACAAAGTTCTGCATGTCCTTGTTCATCTGTTCCATGCGTTCGCGCATCTGCAGAATGATGGCGATGCCTGCAATGTTCACGCCCAGATCCCGTGCCAGGTTCAGGATGAACTCCAGCCGCTCCAGGTCCTCGTCGGTGTACAAGCGGGTGTTGCCCTCGGAGCGTGAAGGGCGCAGCAGGCCTTCGCGCTCATACAGGCGCAGCGTCTGCGGATGAATGGCATACATCTCCGACACTGCAGAGATCATGTACGCGCCTTTGGAACGTCGCTTGGTTGCCATGACGGGTGCACCTATTTTACTGATTTGGATGCCATTTCCGCACCCCATAGATATTCCGCGGTACACGCAACGGTAAATGAACCCGCAGGCGTCTGAATCGTGCATGGTCGGTAAAGCGTTAAAACTCGGCGGCAAGGCGAGTATCTGGCTTGCAAAACGACAGGCGCGCAAGCACGGCATGAAGATCAACCTGGCCCTGGGAGTGCTTGGGGCAGGCATTGCCGCCTGCGAAGCATGGAAGACCCACCAGCACGACGCGGCGGTACGTGGCAAGGTTGTCCTGATCACGGGCGGCAGCCGCGGTCTGGGACTGGAACTTGCACGGCAATTCGGGCTCGGTGGTGCCCATCTCGTACTCGTCGCACGCAGGGATGAAGAACTCCGCGAAGCCCTGGGCACATTAATGCGAGAAGGAGCCATCCCCAACGGCAGCACGGCCCACACCATCACCGCCGACATCAGCCTCAAAGAAGACTGCGAACGCATGATTGCCGACGCCACGGAACGTTACGGACGCGTCGATATCCTCATCAACTGCGCTGGAATCATCACCATAGGCCCATTTGAAGACCAGCCGGCTGAAGCCTTCCGCGACGCCATGAATATCAACTTCTTCGGCCAGCTTTATGCCATCCAGGCAGTCCTGCCGCAGATGCTGACGCGGAAATCAGGGCAGATCGTCAACATTGCCAGCATCGGCGGCAAGATCGCCGTACCGCACATGCTGCCTTACGTCGCCAGCAAATTCGCCCTGGTGGGCCTCAGCGAGGGCCTTCATGCGGAGCTGAGACACAAGGGCATCCACGTACTTACCGTCTGCCCGGGCCTGATGCGGACCGGCTCGCATGTACAGGTGGACCTGGTCGGCAATGCGGAAAAGGAATATCGCTGGTTCAAACTGGCCGCCACCGTGCCCGGCATCGCCATCGCGGCCCGCTCCGCAGCAAAATCCATCTTCCAGGCCACCGTCGCACGCCGCGCAGAGATCACGATCACACCGCAGGCATGGCTTGCCGCACGGCTGGTGGGAATTGCCCCGGAATGCTCCACCCGCTTCGCAGCACTGGCCAATCACATCGCCCTTCCGGCCTCCAATGGCAACCAGCAGCCCGTCAAAGGAGCCGAAATCGAGGCAAAACGAAAAGCGCAAAGGACAACCAGAAACAACAGCAACGCGGGTACCCCCTTCTCTCCCGCCCCAGCATGAAAATCCTGTTACAAATGGCGTTAAACGGCCATCCGTGGAAAAGAATTGTGTGCCAGGCAGCCCGGACAGGAGTACCCTAAAAGAACTCCTAGACCCGTTCCAGGGTCAGACAGGCCGCGAGAACCGGGAAGTACCTCCACTCCCTCTCTCCCGCGGCCTGCCCTATGTCGGAGTCCATATAAGCATTTCGACACCCGCAAATCCGGCAACTCCTTCCTTTTGAACCCTGCCTTACTTGTTCAACACTGAGAACCGCCTAGTGTGCCGGCACCATGACGGCGTTCTCGTCTACCTTCGGGATTCCGAAGTGCCCACTCAAATGCAGCATGTCCAGCGGCCGCAGCGTGCAATCCACATTGACCACGCTCATGTTCCGGTCGCCACGCGTCAGCACAGTGACACCCGTGATGTTCGCCCCCTGAAAATGCAGCCACATGTCCGTCATGTTCGCGGAAGCTGCACCGTTCGCATTCACCAGGTGCTTCCACCCCGCCGCACGATATTGCGCGTCAATCATGCCCAACGCGCCGGGATCGTAGCGCGCAAAATCCTTCGCATGAAACGTCCGCACGGTGATGCTGTTCAGCCCGGCGACCACGCGACGCGTCTCCGGATCGCTATTGGCAAAAAACTGGTCCGCCGCCGACAGCATGTTGCGGTCAAAGGTGAATGAAGTTTGTGAGGCGTTACTGCTGATCACATCGCCAAAGTTTGGCACCCAGCCTGCTAGTGGCGGTGCGCCAACAGGTGGAGGAGGCGCACTCTGTGCCGGCAGGCAAACAGCTCCCACAGCCAGGACAGCGGCAGTGGCAAAGATCGAAAGTGTACGGACAAAATCCATATCCTGTGTGACCCGCTTTCTCTCGCCAAGTCGCATATCGCACAGAAACATAACCACGCAGATACGCGACAGCCAACCCTGTTGCCTTTCGTGCGTCTCACCACTGCCATCACACAGAGGGGTGCGTTATGATGTTCGGCATGAAGCTGTCTCGCAGTCGCCGCAAAAAACTGGAAGAAATCGAAGCGCGTATCCAGGAAAGCCTTTCCCAGATTCCTGCCGCTGTTGAGGCTGCGTTGCCCCGGTCGAAGTCACATAAGCTGGCTGTTACGGCCGCATGGGTCGCTGGCGGCGTCGGCGTTCTGACGCTCGGCCTCCTCGCAGGCCGCGAACTGCGCGTGCGCTACAAGCTGAGCCGCCGCACCCCCTACGACTACTACGCCCATGCAGGCGACCAGACACCTGATCTGGAGTTCGGCGTCGGCATTTAAACGGATTAACGATCCACCCGGAGCCCCACGTTCCACCGCGAGCGTGGGGTTTCCTCTTGAACACGTAAGGACATACGAACGATGAGCATCGCATTCCTCTTCCCCGGACAGGGTTCGCAAAGCGTCGGCATGGGCCGCGATCTGGTAGAAAAATTCCCCGCCGCCAAAGCCGTCTTTGAAGAAGCCGACGACGCCCTGGGCTACAGCCTTTCGCAGCTCTGCTTCGAAGGCCCGGAAGACAAGTTGAAGCTCACGGAATACACCCAGCCCGCCATCCTGACCGTCTCCGTGGCGGCAGCGCGTGTGCTGGCTGACCACGGCATCACAGCCGCCATGTCCGCGGGTCACTCCCTTGGCGAATACAGCGCGCACGTCGCCGCTGGCACACTCACCTTTGCCGACGCCGTTCGCACCGTACGCCTGCGCGGCCAGTTCATGCAGCAGGCCGTCCCCGAAGGTAAGGGAGGCATGTCCGCCATCCTGGGCCTCGACGCCGGACGCATCGGCGAACTCTGCCAACAGGCCAGCGACGAGCACAACACCATCGTTGCCCCTGCAAACCTGAACGCGCCGGAACAGACCGTCATCTCCGGCGAAGCCACCGCCGTCACCCGCGCAGGCGAGCTCTGCAAGGAAGCCGGAGCCAAACGCGTCGTCCCTCTGCCCGTCTCCGCACCCTTCCACTGCAAGCTGATGGAGCCCGCCGCCGAACGCCTGGCCGCCGAGCTGGAGCGCATCGTCATTCTCGACCCGCAGATCCCCGTCGCCAGCAATGTCGACGCCCGTATGATCAGCCGCCGCGCCGACGTCCGCGACTGCCTCATCCGCCAGGTGACGGGAGCCGTCCGCTGGGTGGACTGCGTGGAACTGCTGAAGACCAGCGGCGCCACCACCTTCATCGAAGTCGGCCCCGGCAAAGTCCTCAGCGGCCTCATGCGCCAGATCGATCGCGCACAGAAGATGCTGAACGTGGAAGACGGCGACAGCCTGCAGAAGACGCTGGTAGCGCTGAACGGCGAATAGGAACTGATTTTCCAACCCAAAGACGAAGATGCCCACCTCGAAAGGTGGGCATCATCGTTTCACGTTCTATGCCTTGCCATACTTCCTGCGGTAATCCTCCAGGAATTTCGCAATGCGACCAATCGCCTCTCGCAAATCCGGCTCGTGCGGCAGAAACACAATGCGGAAGTGGTCAGGATGCGGCCAGTTAAAGCCCGTTCCCTGCACCAGCATCACCCGCGTTGCCTCAAGCAACTGCAGCAGAAACTGGCGGTCGTCCTGGATGGGATACATCTCCGGGTCAAGCCGCGGAAACATATACAGCGCAGCCTGCGGCCGGACACACGTCACGCCTGGAATGGCGGTCAGCAACTCATAAGCCAGGTCGCGCTGGCGACGCAGACGGCCACCCTCGCCCACCAGGTCATGAATGCTCTGGTAGCCACCCAGCGCGGTCTGAATCGCCCACTGCCCCGGCACATTCGCACACAGCTTCATGTTGGCCAGCATGTTCAGGCCTTCGATGTAGTCGCTGGCAGCGAGCTTATCGCCAGAGACAACCATCCATCCCGCACGATAACCACAGGCACGATAGCTCTTCGAAAGCGAGTTGAAGGTCAGCGTCAGTACATCCGTAGACAGGCTTGCAATCGCCGTGTGCGTCACGCCGTCATACAAAACTTTGTCATAGACCTCGTCCGCCAGAATCACCAGGCCATGCTCGCGAGCAATAGCGACGATGCCCCGCAGGATATGGTCCGGATAAAGCACGCCCGTCGGATTGTTCGGATTGATAACGACAATGCCCTTGGTGCGCGGCGTGATCCTGGAGCGAATGTCGTCCAGATCCGGGTTCCAGTGATTGTCTTCGTCGCACAGGTAATGCACGGGCTTGCCGCCTGACAAGCTGGTGACCGCCGTCCACAGCGGATAATCCGGCGCGGGAACCAGCAACTCGTCGCCATCATTCAGCAGCGCATTTACGGCCATCGCAATCAGATCAGAGGCGCCATTGCCCAGGTAAACATCTTCCAGCGTCACACCCTGTATGCCCTGCGTCTGGGTGTAATGCATCACGGCCTTGCGTGCGGCAAAGATGCCCTTGCTGTCCGAATAACCCGCCGAATTCGGCAGATTACGAATCATGTCCTGCTGGACTTCTTCAGGCGCATTGAAGCCAAACACGGCCAGGTTGCCGATGTTGAGTTTGATTAGCTGCTGGCCTTCGTCTTCAATCTGCTTGGCACGTTCCATGATGGGACCGCGGATGTCATACAGAACATGTGCCAGCTTGCTGGATTTACTTATCGTTTTCATGATCGCTCAAGTCATGCGCATACAACACAATGCGCATGACTCAAACCATACGCGATTCCGCAGGCAAAGGCAGCCCTGCGACGAAAGCCTTCACGACACCCTTCGACTGCAACGCCAGAAGAAATAAGACATTCCCAGCAGAACACCTGCCCCCACGGCCCAGCCCCAGGCCGCCGGACCATCGCCCACTGCAAGATGCGCAATCACAGCGGAGACAAGCGTGATGGCGAAGCCTGCATAGGCCCACTCCTTGATGCGCGCCGGCACTGCAGGCACAAGCAATGCAATCACCCCCGCGAACTTGGCCCACGAGAGTTCCACGCGGAAGTAGCTCGGAAACCCAAGATGAGCGAATGCCGCAGCCACTTGAGGCAGCTTCAATTGCGCATAGGCGGTAAAGGTCATGTGGATGGCGAACAGTGCCGTGGTGATCCAGAAACCCACGGCACATCGCTTCGGCGCCACTACGCGATGCTCCCTTCCAGCACCTGCTCCAACTGACCCAGAAACTTCTGCCATCCGTACTGCGCGCCACGGAATGCTGCTTCCTGATCCGCGCGTAAGCCAGACTGTTCCATACGAAGGCGCGTACCGCCTTCCTCCGGCGTCAGCGTAAAGAGCACCACACTCTCACCCCCCATGGAGTTCCACGTGTACGAAAGCTTCCGCTGTGGCTCAATTGCCAGCACTTCGCAGTCAATGACGCCGTTCCAATTCGCCACAGGCTCGGCACGAAACTGAAACGACTTACCCACTGCAGGACTGAAGTCGTTCTTCATCAGCCACTGCGCAAGGAGCGCAGATTCTGTCAGCGCTCGCCACAGCTTTTCAGGAGGATGCGCGAAGCTCCTCTCGATCAGAACGGTACGGGTTTCTGCGGGATTACTCATGGTTCCATCCTTTCCAAAACTTCTTCCAGCTTGTCGAAGCGTTCACGCCAGAACGCACTGTAATGCCGCAGCCAATCGGCAATGGGCTCCAGCGCTTCCGGCCGAGAGCGATAATGCGTCTCGCGTCCATCGCGGCGATGCCGCACCAGCTTTGCCTGTTTCAGCACCGTCAGGTGTTTGGAAACAGCAGGCTGCGAAACACCCGCAAAGCGAGTGAGCGCATGCACCGTCTGTTCTCCTTCCCGAGTCAGTTCTTCGAAGATTGCCCTTCGGGTCGGGTCAGAAAGAGCACGAAACACGAGATTGGCTTTAGCTTGTGGCACGAAGGAAACCATAACCGTTTGGTTATGGTTCGTCAAGAAATTCCGAGACTAAAATCCACCACAAAATGCGGCATGGCCCGACTGGGGTGCCGGGCCATGTTGCATCAATCCAGTTTTCCAGCTGCGAACACGCTACGCACCATTCGATGTTCTTAGTGTTTTCTCACGCATTGAAAGCCGTCTCGTACGGCATCCATCTGTTTCCACAGCGCTGCCGGTCGGGGTGCCTTCGACATGGAAAAAAACACAGCCGTATTGCCCGTCTTCGGGCAGAAGGCGGTGATGACCTCAGACTGCAGCGTAATCACCTCGCCATGCCGGTCGTACAGAGTTACTGTTCCTGCGAAGTTTGCAGCGGGTTCTCCGCCGAAGTTTGGTTGCCCTTCGCTCGCCTGGTATTTCGCTGCTACTTTCGTCGGATCCGGGGTGAACTTGTTATTCCTCCCACGCTGTTCTGCCAATCCCCTAAAGTAGGCCAACATGTCTTTTTCCAGACCTTCGGAGGTAATCTTCTGCGAACCTTCCAGCCACCACACGATGAGATAGCTGTGATACTCGGGCGAGTTCGTATTGTCGAACCCCGGTGCGAACGCAAGGTCCTCAAGCCCCTTGTGCTCAATGGAAGGCGCCCACGGCAAGGGGAATGGATATCTCAAATCCATCTGCCAGTTACCCGGAATCGAATAGTGAAAAGCATCCGTCGCGGGATTGAGATGGGGCGCGTAAGGTCTTCGCTTCAGTGTGACCTCTCCCAATGGATGGCCCACCTTCGCAACGGTCAGACGAACTGTGTCACCTGCGACTCCCGATAAACCTGCCCGCCCAAGCTCACCGGCGTCATGCCCTTCAGCGGAGGTTCCGTTCACCGACACGATAATATCGCCCGCTGTAAGCCCAGCATCGGCTGCCGCCGTACCCGGCTCAACCGCTCTCAATATCAGCACGCCCCGTTTGTTCTGCTGACCTTCACCGTAAAGCTGCAGCACCGAGATGCCCAGGGTTCCCGGCTCCTGAGCAAGAACGGCAATCGATGTCATTGCCAGGCAATATGCCGTTACAACCCAGTACCTCAGCGATTTCCGATGCATTCAGTACGCTCCTGTGCTTCAACCACGGAAGAAGCATTCTGATCACCATCCGCTTGATTTGTCTGCACACTGAGAAGAAAGAACTTACCAAACTGTTCCAGGCCTTCACCCAACTTGCGTTGTTCACATTTAGGTCCAAGCGTTCATCCGCGAACAATACCCGCTGCGGGAATGATGCTTTTTTGAAGCTGCTGATTCCCCGGCTACACTAACGCCATGTCCCTGCTCTCCGTTGAAAACCTGACCATCCGTTTCGGACTCGGCACCGCTGTGGATGGCATCTCGTTTTCCATTGATGAAGGAGAAGTGCTCGGCCTTGTAGGCGAATCCGGTTCCGGCAAATCCGTTACCTCGCTTGCGATCCTGCGTCTCCTTGCACCTTCTGCAACGATGACGGGTAACATCCGTTTCGATGGCCATGACCTCCTAAAATTTTCGGAGAAGCAGATGCGCGCGCGTCGCGGACGCGACATCAGCATGATCTTTCAGGAACCCATGACGGCACTGAATCCCGCCATGACCATCGGTGAACAGATTGCCGAGACCGTCCGCATCCATCATCCAAAACTCAGCAAGGCAGAAGTGAAAGACCGCGTGCTCGAGTCGCTGAACAACGTTGCGCTGCCCGATCCCACACGCCGCAGCAAAGATTACCCGCACCAGTTCAGCGGTGGCCAACGCCAGCGCATCATGATTGCGATGGCCGTGGTCAACCAGCCGCGTCTTCTTATCGCAGACGAGCCCACCACCGCGCTCGACGTCACCGTACAGGCGCAGATCCTTCGCCTGCTGCGCGACCTGCGCGAACGCCACGGCCTGAGCATGTTGTTCATCTCGCACGACCTTGCCGTTACAGCGCAGACGGCGGACCGCGTGGCCGTGATGCGCCGCGGCCACATCCTGGAAACCAACACCGCAGCCGAGCTCTTCCGCGCACCCCAGGACGACTACACGCGCGCCCTGCTGGCCGCCGTGCCCACCATGCACACAGACCGCACCCGCCCCCTCGCCACACTCTGACGAGTCTTTCGTCGAACATTGCGGTAGCATGGATAGGTTCGCGCGTCCGCGCAGACCACGTTTTCTGATGCGCGCACTCGTCCTCTCCGACATTCACGGCAACCTGGAAGCACTGAACGCCGTGCTGGAAGACGCAGGCGCATGGGACGCCCTATGGAACCTGGGCGACGTCGTCGGCTACGGCGCCAGCCCCAACGAAGTCGTCGACCAGATGCGCCGCCGCGCCACTCAAAGCGTCCGCGGCAACCACGACAAGGTAGCCAGCGGCATCGAGTCTCCCGAGACCTTCAACGCATCCGCACGTGAAGCCGTGGAGTGGACACGCGAACACCTGACCCCGGAATCCATCCTGTGGCTCAAGGCGCTACCGCACGGCCCTCTCAAGGTCGATAAAGCCGATGTCTCCCTTGCGCACGGCTCCCCTGTGAATGAAGACATCTACATCCTGAACATTCGTGATGCATGGCAGCCGCTGCAGGTGATGCAGCAACAGGTCACCTTTTTCGGCCACACCCACATCCAGGGCGGCTTCGGCTGGCAGGACGGCCACTGGTTCACGGTGACACCCAAGTACCTTCGCAACTCCGGCCCCTGTCACTGGACACTCGCCATGGAGGAAGGTCGTCGCTATCTGTTGAACCCCGGCTCCGTAGGCCAGCCGCGCGACCTGGACCCACGCGCCTCCTACGCCATCTACGACAGCGATGCGAAGACCATCACCTTCCATCGTGTGCCCTACGACATCGACCTGGCACAAGGCCGCATCCTGCTCGCGGGCCTCCCGGAAAAACTCGCCAAGCGCCTCCGCATAGGCCGTTAACCATCCGCCAATGCGCCACTGCGAACTCGCGGAATTGCCACCAAATCCGTCATCGTCGAAGCCACGCAAATAAAACAGGGAACAGCCCTGGCT
>NZ_JBFUPK010000003.1:28244-216673 GCF_041355105.1 Terriglobus sp. RCC_193
TGTTCCCTGTTCCCTGTTCCCTGTTCCCTGTTCCCTGTTCCCTGTTCCCTGTTCCCTGTTCCCTGTTCCCTGTTCCCTGTTCCCTAAAATCCTAAGCGTCCGGAATCTCATGCAGCTTCATGAAGTTCGTGCCACCGATGCGGCTGGCTGTTCCACCCACAATGCCCAGCACCTCGCGCGGTGCCGCCAGCCCCAGGCCACGCAGTTTCTCCACGGCCATCTCCACCTGCAGATCGCCACCGCCAAAGCGGTCCACCTGCAGCGGATACACGCCCCACAGCATCATGCACTTGCCAATGACATCCGTCTCCGTGGACAGCGCATAGATCTGTACATTCGGGCGGTACTTCGATAGCAAACGCGCGGAAGTTCCCGACTCCGTGAAGACGGCAATCGCCTTCAGATCCAGGTCCTCTGCAGAGTGCGCCATGCTCTCGCAGATCGTCTCGGCCACACTCAACTTCGCGCCCTTCGCATGCATGGGAAGCTGCGGAGCCGTCGCAGGATCCAGCACCATCTGCGCCTCTGTCTCCACAATGATCTTTGCCATCATAGCCACGGACTGCACAGGATACTTACCTGCCGCGGACTCTGCGGAAAGCATCACTGCATCCGTACCGTCATACACGGCGTTGGCCACGTCGCTGGCTTCCGCGCGTGTCGGACGCGGATTGTCGATCATGCTCTCCAGCATCTGGGTTGCCGTGATCACCGGCTTGCGATACGCCAGCGCGCGGCGGATGATGTGCTTCTGAATCGCAGGCACTTTCTCCGGTGGCACTTCCACGCCCAGATCGCCTCGCGCCACCATCAGCGCATCCGTCTCTTCCAGAATCTCTTCCAGGTTCTCAATCGCCTGCGGCTTTTCCAGCTTCGCCACAATCCACGCGTCGAAGTTCAGTTCCTTCATGCGGCGGCGCGTGTAACGGATGTCCTCCGCCGTACGCACAAACGACAACGCCAGCGCATGCACGCCCTGCTTCGCGATGAATTCGAGATCTTCCTCGTCCTTCTCCGTCAGCGCAGGCACCTTCACCGGGATGCCCGGCAGGTTGATGCCCTTGTTCTCACCCAGGTAGCCGCCGTTGACGATGTCACAGACCACATCCAGACCATCGACACGCGCCACACGCAGCTCAATCAGGCCGTCGGACAGCAGGATCGTATCGCCCGGTCCCAGGTTCTCCGCCAGCGTCGGGAACACGGTGCTCACCTTCTCGGCGGTTCCCTTCATCTCATGCGGCGTAATGATGAGCTGCTTCCCGGCTTCCAGCAGCACCGGTTTGCCGTCTACCAGCTTGCCCGTACGAATCTTCGGCCCCTGCAGGTCGGCCAGCAGGCAGATCGGCTTACCTTCGCTCTCGCTGACCTCGCGCACCATGCGGATCAGTTCCGCCTTCTGTTCATGCGAGCCATGCGAAAAGTTCAAACGCGCCACATCCAGGCCCGCGCGCACCAGTTGCCGGAAGACCTCCGGTGAAGACGAAGCCGGTCCCAGCGTTCCTACAATCTTGGCGCTGCGGCCTGTGCCGCCCAGCAGAAAATTACCTTCGCTCATCGTTCTCCAGACCGGACGTGTGAAAATTCCCGTCGGCACAGCTTAAGTTTTCCTCCCGAAGAAAGGGAAACAATCTGTACATGGGGCCTCTCGCATTATCGGTAACTATGCGGATTCCGGCAAACCGGGGCGAATATCGCTCACTCCCGGGTGCAGCCACCGCGCTGTTTAAAAATTCATCCGCCGACTCAAATATCAAACACCGCCGGCCCTGCGTCCCGTGCCAGTTCGGCATTCAACTCCGCACCACACAGCACCGTCAACGACGTCAGAAAGAGCCACACCAGCAGCACTACGCCCGTTCCCAGCGGTCCATACACCTTGGAATAGTGTGTGAACCGCGTGACATAAAAACCAAACGCCACGGTAGAGACGAACCATGTTGCCGTGGCAAACGCCGCTCCCGGCATAACCTCGCGCCAGCTTGGGCGTATCGGAATCCCAAAGCGATAAATCACCGCCAGCACGGCAGCCGTAGCGCCCAACGAAGCTACCCAGCGAACAGCGTTCGCCGTCCAGTACAGCCCTGAATCCCACCCCGTGGGCGAGTACCGCATCAATCCCAGCAAACCGTAATGCCCGAAGATCACCAGCAGGCTTGCCACCGCCATCGGCACCGCTGCAATCGGCACCATCAGATACGACTGCAACTGCCGCCGCAGCAATCCGCGCCACCCGCCGCCCCAGCAGGCCTCCGTCAGACCATACGCACGGCGAAATCCTTCCATCAACGTGGCTAGCACGCCCGCCGCACCGCCAATGCTCACAAAGGTCGCCGCCAGCAGAACCGTTGCGGACTGCGGCTTGCTATGCGTGGTGTTAAAGAACCCGGAAAACAGCGGCCACACACTCTCCGGCAGAACGCGGATGGCAAACACTTCAATCTGCGAACGCAACGGCCCTGTGTACGGGACCAGCGCAATCATCGCGGCCAGCACCGCAATCATGGGAAAGATGGCAAAGATCGCGGAATACGCCGTCGCCTTGGCCGTGTTCAGGCAGTCATGCTGAAAGGCATTCCAATAGGCCAGCCGCACCTTATCCGTGAAGCGCAGGCCTTCACTGCCCAGGCCTACGCCCATCTCCATTGCATGACGATGCGCCGAGCGCGCGTGTTGCAGCACGGCCTCTGCGGCGCGATTCGTACGTCGCGTCGTCTGGTCCACTTCGATTGGATCTGCGGGCTCCAGTCCCTATCTCCTTCACAAGCAATCGCGTCGTGCTTGAATAAGGATGCGCCCCACACAGCGACGGTGCAAGCTAAGCTCATACAAACAAAAGCGTCACACAACTCCTGGAGCGAAAGTGCGCCATCCAGCGAAGTTCATACACCGAGGCTCATCGCGCGAAAGCGCGTCATCCTGAGCGAAACGAAGTGAAGTCGAAGGACCTGCTTTCCTTCAAGCCGCTACGATTTGCACGCAAGCCAAAGCACCGCTAATTGATGCTGACCGCCTTGTTCTTCACAAACGTCACACTTACCGGCTTGCCATCGTTATCAAACAACACGGTGCGGTCGCCCACCTGCCCCGGCCCGGGCTTGCTCACCTGCCCCAGCGCCAGATCGGTCTGCAACTCGTTCATGCCCTTCTCTACGCGGTGTTCGTCAACCGCCTTCCACACCTCGGGCTTCCAGTGCTTGTACAACACATGCGGATCGTCATAGAAGAAGCATTCGTCGAGGAAGAAGTTATAAAACTTGCCCTCACGATCGCCCACCGGAACGCCCCATAACTTCGAGGGATCATCCTTGCGGTGGAATAGCATGACCACCTGGGCATCGCCCTTGGGAACGCGGCTATACACCGACGCAGGCGCCTTCTGCTCAATGAAATTCACCACGTCCAATGGCTCCGCGCCCAGTAGCAGCGGCCCGGGACGCGCGTAGTCCATGCGCGCAGTCGTTGCGGGATAGGCATTCATCTGACCCGCAGCCCACACCCACACGCGCTTGCCATTCAACTCACGCGCGTCTTTCAGATCGCTCTGGTGCAACCGCCGCGGCAATACCATCTCATCTGCGGTGTAGCTCTCTTCCACGGCTGCAACGGGCTTCGCAGCCTCATGCCGCGTGCGCCAGATCAGGTACACCCGCACCGCAGTCACCACCACCAGCAGCAAGGTGAACCACAGAATCAATTTCTTAAGGGAAGGCCCTTTGCTCTCAGGAACATCATTCCCGGAACCGTTAGCAGCAGGAGTATCGAACATGCCCATATCGCAAGCAGATTACCGCAGAACCCGAAGCACGACCTACCCTGAGCGACACAAAACTGTTCCCTGCGAAAACTAATCCACCGGCTCGCTCACAGCGTAAGCGGCGTTTGCCTCCAACAACTCTTCCGCATTCAGCGTATTCACATTCCGCAGCGTGGGAAAGAAGATGCTCCACAGCACCGTCACCATCACCGACCCGATGCCGCCAAACACCACGGCGCGCACCGCGCCAAACCACTGCGCCGTCAAGCCACTTTCAAACTCTCCAAACTCATTCGAAGCGCCCAGAAACAGCCAGTTAATGGCCGACACGCGGCCACGCATCGCGGGCGGCGTTCCAAGCTGCAGAACCGTCTGCCGCACAATGACTGAGATATTGTCACTGGCCCCCAGCACAAACAACGCCGCCAGCGACAATGGCAGCGACTTCGACAACCCGAACACCACCGTGGCCACGCCGAACACACCCACCGCCACCAGCATCAGCTTGCCCGCGCTATGCCGTATTGGTCGTAACGAAAGTGTGATGGAAGTACACAACGCACCCAGCGCCGGTGCGGCACGCAGGATACCCAGTCCACGAGGCCCCGCATGAAGAATGTCCTGCGCAAAGATCGGCATCAGAGACACCGCGCCGCCCAGCAGCACGGCGAACATATCCAGCGAGATCGATCCCAGCAGCAGTTTTGCCTTCCGCACATACCGCGCGCCTTCCATCATCGTCTGCAACGACATGGCGCGGCTCTCCGTCTGCTCTTTGCGTGGCCGCAGCGTACTCACCAGCACCACAAACGTCAGCATGGTCAATATCGTCAGCGCATACACAATCGGAGCGCCGGTCCACTTCGCCATCGCACCAGAGAATTGAAAGGTGAACAGCAACCCACCCACCGCAGGTCCGCTGATGTTCGCAATCTGAAAGATCGCCGAGCCCCACGTCATCGCGTTCACAAACGCACCCCTGGGTACAAGCTGCGGCTGAATGGCTGCGGAAGCAGGCCCGCTGAACGCGCGCCCTGCACCAATGAAGAACAGCATCACGTAGATGTACAGAACATGCCGCACACCCACCAGCGACATGTACAGCAAAACCGCAGTACATATAGCCTGCATGGCATAACAGGAAACAATAATGCGCTGACGGTCATACCGATCCGCAGCATGGCCCGCTGGCAGAACAAAGAAGATGCCAGGCAGAAACAACGCCAGGCCAGTGCAGCCCAGCAGAAATGCATTGTGTGTCAGTTGATAAATCTGCCATGCAACGGCGACAGACTGCGCCTCCGCACCCATGATCGCCAGCATGCGCGCCAGTTGATAACGGCGAAAGTTGCGCGACGAGAACGCCGCACCTTCCTTGCCTTCCGAATCTAACGGGCGTTTGCCGTGATGCACTTCACTGGAATAGGCGGAGTCGGGCATCCCTGTCTTCTATGGTGACATAGCAAGGACGTACCCATTGCATCTGCCGTTAGCAGAGTACAGAAACTTTAGTCGCCCAGGTAAGAGTTGTACTGCGACTCCACCACACCTGTGTTGCGTGCCAGTTGCAGCTTCGCCGTATTGAACTGGTACAGCGCACTCACAAGCTGTGCCTGTGCATTGGCCAGCGTAGCCTGCGCGCGCACAACGGGCAGGTTGTCATCAATGCCCGCGCGATAACGCTGCCGCGTTTCGTCCAGCGCTTCCGCAGCCAGGTCCACATTGCTCGTAGCGTCCTTCACCAACTCGTCAGACGTGTTCACATCCAGCAACGCCGAACGGATCTGCGCCTCAATGTAAGCCTTCAGGCTGTCCACTTCCTTACGCAGATGAACCAGCCGCGCATCGGCCACTTCGCGATCGCCGCGAATCCGTGCTTCCTCAAAGATGGGGAAGTTGATACCACCCTGCGCGGAGAACACACCGTGATACAAACCGCGCGTCTGGCCCAGAACACCATAGAAGCCGCCCAGTGTTACCGCAGGCAGACGTTCATACTTCACAGCCTTGCGCTGCAACTCGGCGGTCTTCATCTGCGCCTGCAACGACAGCAGGTCCTTGCGACGCTTCAGCGCCACCTGATTCGCAGTTTCCAGCGGCAGAGCTTCCAGTTCGTGATACGGAACCGCATCGGTCAGCACCAGCGGCTGGTCCGCTGCCAGCCCCATCAACCGGTTCAACTGAATCTTGTCTTTCGCGAATGTCGCTTCATCGGCAATCAGTTCCTGTTGCCGAGTCTGCCGCTCCACGCGTGCGCGGATCAGGTCCAGATTGGTTCCCGTACCAGCATCCTTGCGTGCCTGCGACTGCCGCTCCAGCTCCAGATCGCTGGCCACCTGCGACTTCGCATTCTCAATGGAAGCCACGTCTGATAGCACCAGGATGTACTGTGAGGCCACCTTATTCACCACGTCACCGCGGTCCAGGTAGAGCTGCCACTTCGCCACGTCACCTACGGACTTCGAGGCCTTGTACACCTCGTATGCAGGCAGATTGAACAACTGCTGTGACACATTCAACTGTGCACCGGTCGTGTCATATTTCACGATCGTGTCGAATGTCGTTCCCGGAGGCAGCAACGCACCCAGTGAGCTGGGCTTGAAGCCCATCGCCGCCAGGTTCACTTGCTGTGTATTCGTCTTGGCAACAGCGGTCATTGTCGGAATCAGCGCGCTGAACGCCGTCTTCTGCAATCCACTGATCTGTCGCTGATTCTGCAGGTCAACCGAAATCGTCAGATTATGTTCCAGGGCAATCCGCACGGCATCATCCAGCGACAGCGACAGTGGCTGACCAGTGGAAACCGGCGTCGTCACACCATGCCCCAGGTCCTGCGGCCTGGCCGCATCCAGGGCCGCCTGCACCGGTTGCGACACAGCCTGCGGTGCGGGAGCCTCCGGCAGGTTCATTGCATCGGCTACGGGTGGCTGCTTCTGCGGCGCGACCGCAGTCTGGATAGCGGGCTCCTGTACAGGCGCAACCGGTTGGGTTTGCGCGGAGGCAACCATCGGCGCCGCCAGTACCACGGCGGCCCACATCGGCAATCTTTTGGAAGAAACGCTTTGGCTCAAGGCTTTCTGACTCTTGGCCCCGGAAGGGGCAGACATTTCATTCGATTCCCGGAACCGCCCGGCGGTTGCGGAAAGTTTATCGTGCGCTACTTAGAGCCAGTTATGCCTTTTGTGAGTGCTTCCGCTGGGATTCGGCGTTTTCGAGGCCAAGGAGCGAGTTGCGCGGGATACCGGGTGTATCTTAGCGAGGAGTGACGCCGGGATCGGAAACGCCGGCCCAGCCCGGAGGGTTGCGAGTGGAGCGCGCTCCGGCTTTGTTGTCGTCCTTGCCTTGGAATTACCAATGTCTGCGTCCTCCGCCGCGCCGGAACACGCTCCACCCGCAACGGAAGCTCACACAAAAGGTATAACTGGCTCTAGTGCCGGCGACTTTCTACCGGGCCATACGTCATAGAATGCAGAACATGGCGCATGTGTGGCCCGCGAGCCCGCGCCCGGAGACCCGACACCCATGCTCCATCGCAGTTCGATCCGCCGTACCCTGGCCGCTTCCCTGCTTTCCATCGGCCTTGCCGCCGTGCCTGCTGCCCACGCGCAGTTCGCCGGAACGCCCGACCCTTCCACCTTCCGTGACACCTCCATGCTGAAGCCACCCGCCGGTCACAAGGTGGCGATTATCGAATTCTTCGACCTGGAATGCCCTGCCTGCCGCACCGCCAACCCCATTGTGGAGCGCGCTGCCGCGCAGTATCACGTGCCGCTGATCCGTTATGACTTCCCCCTCCAGATGCACGTCTGGAGCAAGGACGCCGCTATCTTTGCCCGCTACCTGCAGGACCGCGTCAGCCCGGAACTGGCGAACAAGTACCGCGACGACGTCTTCCAGCAGCAGCCCGCCCTGAACAGCAAGGACGACCTGCAGAACTTCACCCGTCGCTGGATGCAGCAGCACGGCCAGGCCATGCCCTTTTCGATGGATCCCAAATTCGCCGCCGAAGTGCAGGCAGACTACAACCTGGGCCTGAAGCTGAACGTCACTCGTACCCCCACCATTGTGGTGGCCACAGCGAACAAGTGGCAGATCGTCTCCGGCAGCGAAAGCGGATCGAACGATCCCAACCGCATCTTCGCCATGGTGGAAGGCGCGCTCCACCAGACACAGGGCGCACCCGCCGTCGCCAACACCGCAACACACAAGAAGTAACCTCTTCCGGAAGCAACAGAAAAGCCCACCCTTCACGGGTGGGCTTTTCATTTCCATGAAACGACCTTATCGAGGATTTTCGCCCGCCTTCACCGCCTGGCTATCCGCCTTGTCCTGCGCTTTGGCCGCATCCTTGGCTTCGCCGGTATTCAGTGCCTTCTCGCGCTTCTGGTCGGCCTTTTCCTGCGCCTTGGCTGCCTTCTTCTGCTGCTTCGACGCATGCTGGTCCGTATTTGCCTGCGCCGCTGCATCCTGACGAGCCTGTTCATTCGTCTGCTGTGCCGCCAGACTGCCCGCAAACGTCAGCGTAAGTGCCAGCAGCGCGGTGGTCATCGTTGTGTGCTTCATTCGGTTTCACCTCCTGAATGATGAAGAAAGAAAAAGGATGCCTCTCACGTTTATGAGCTAATGAGGCGCAACGTTCGATCCCGGCGCGCCGGGCTGCGAGCTCGGAATCGTGCCAGGGGTTGCGGGTGTGGTCGTCGTAGTGGATGTGGAGGAATTAGTCCCCGTTCGCCCGGTCCGTCCGCTGGTACGCGTTTGGGTAGAGCTACCAGACGGTGTGGTCTGTGTTGTTCCTGATACCGAAGCGCCCGATGGCGGCGTTGACGGCGTTGACGGCGTTGAAGGCGTTGAAGGCGTCGGCGCCATGCCAGGAGTAGGTGACAGGCTTGGCGTGGGCGACCGGCCCGGCGCGGTCGAAGGCGTGGACTGCGATGGGCTCGGTGCCATCGGCGCCGGCACAGGCTGTTCCGGCAATGTGCCCGGAACCGCTGGCAAAGCCGGCGAACCCGGACTCGGACTGCTAGTGCCATTGGGTGGGGTTGCTGGCGAAACCGGTTGCGAAGGAGTTGCGGAAGTAGGCGGCGTCATGGTCGTCTGAGCCATGCCGGCCCCGGCCACAAGAAAACTGGAAACGAACAACGCAATGCTTAGGCGCATGGCAGTTCACCTCACGGCAGGCTAGGATGCGTCCACTCCACGCGAGGCATCCTGCCTTGCCGCGCCGCCCTGCGCCTGAATGCGCCGTATTCATGACACGAAAACGCAGAAGGCGCGACCGAAGCCGCGCCTTCTGAAAAGGAAACCAACTTAACTAGTAGCGGTAAGTCTCGGCCTTATAAGGGCCTTCCACCTTCACGCCAAGGTAGTCTGCCTGCTTCTGCGAAAGTGTCGTCAGCTTCACGCCAATCTTCTCCAGATGCAGACGCGCCACTTCCTCATCCAGCTGTTTCGGCAGAACATACACACCCACCTTGTAGGTGTCCTTGTTCTTCCACAGGTCAAGCTGCGCCAGCGTCTGGTTGCTGAAGCTGTTCGACATTACGAACGAAGGATGGCCCGTGGCGCAGCCCAGGTTCACCAGTCGGCCTTCCGCAAGGATGAAGATCGCATTGCCATTCGCAAACGTGTACTTATGCACCTGCGGCTTGATCTCCAGTTTGACCGCGTCAGAGTTGTTCAGGCGCTCCATCTGGATTTCATTATCGAAGTGGCCAATGTTGCAGACGATGGCCTGGTCCTTCATCTGCTGCATGTGCTCCAGCGTGATGATGTCCAGGTTGCCGGTGCAGGTGACATAGATATCGCCGCGGCCCAGCGTGTCTTCCAGCGTGGCAACTTCGAAACCTTCCATCGCAGCCTGCAGAGCATTGATGGGATCGATCTCCGTAACCACCACGCGAGCGCCCATGCCACGCAGCGAATGCGCCGAACCCTTGCCCACATCGCCATAACCGCAGACGACCGCAACCTTGCCACCCATCATCACATCCGTGGCACGCTTGATGCCGTCGGCCAGCGATTCGCGGCAGCCATACAGGTTGTCGAACTTGCTCTTCGTCACGGAGTCGTTCACGTTGATGGCCGGCACCAGCAGCGTACCCTTGCGCATCATCTCGTACAGGCGATGCACACCGGTCGTCGTCTCTTCCGAAACTCCGCGCCACTCCTTCGCCAGCTTGTGCCAGTGCTGCGGATCTTCTGCAAGCACCTTCAGCAACAGCTTCTGGATCACAGCCTCTTCTTCGCTTCCGGCCTTACCATCCACAAAGCTGCGATCTCCATTCTCCAGCTCAACGCCCTTGTGGATCAGCAGCGTCACATCGCCGCCGTCATCCACCACAAGCTGCGGTCCCAGACCGCCGGGGAACGTCAGTGCCTGGTACGTGCACCACCAGTATTCTTCCAGCGTCTCGCCCTTCCATGCGAAAACGGGCGTGCCCGTCTCGGCAATGGCAGCAGCCGCATGGTCCTGCGTGGAGAAGATATTGCAGCTTGCCCAGCGAACATCGGCACCAAGGTCTTTCAACGTCTCGATCAGCACAGCCGTCTGGATCGTCATGTGCAGCGAACCGGTCACACGCACACCCGCCAGCGGCTTGCCTGCGGCATACTTCGCGCGGATGCTCATCAGGCCGGGCATCTCCTGCTCAGCAATGTCGATTTCCTTACGTCCCCATGAAGCGAGAGATAAGTCAGCGACCTTGTACGGGAGAACTTCTTCGGGTGCGATTACGGCTGTGGCCATGCGTCGTGAAACCTCGTGAAAAGATGATGCGTTACCGTCAAGATTAACACTGCATGCCCCGCAGGCTCTGTAAAGAACAACCGCCGCGACCGTTGCAGAAGGGGCTGCGGTCGCGGCGTTCGTGCTTGCTCTTTACTGCAATCCGCGCCCGGTTAACTGACGGATCAGATCCGCCTCATGCTGTCGATACGGCGTGCCATCCGCATGAAACACATCATGGAACCAAAGCACCGGCTGATCCATCACATAAGGCTTCTTCCATGAATCCCACGGATAGCGCGTCTGCGTCTTGCCATCGACAAGACCCCAGTTGATAGCGCCTACGTGATACTGCTTCGCAACGGGCAGGCTGTTATCAAACGTGCTGCCTGCACCACGCGCCATGTATTCCGTGCAGATGATGGGTCGCCCATACTGTTGCAGTTCCTTGATCTTCGCCTCAAACTCCTCAGGCCATCCATAGTTGTGGAAGCTGATCACGTCGGACTCTTCAATCTGAATCTTCACCGTCGACTTCAACTTCTTCGGATCGCTCCACTCGTCATGCCATACACCGCTGGTCAACGGCTGCACAGGATGCGTGCTGCGCGCCCACGCAAATGCCTTCGGCAAGTAGTAGTCGATACGTGCGGTCTTGTTGGCAATCACACCATACTGAGGCGTGTCGTTATCCGGCTCGTTCCAGATGTCCCATGCCAGGATGCGATCATCCTTCGCGAACGCACCGACCACACCCTTCACATACGCTTCCAGCTTCGACTCATACGCAGGATCGGTCAGCCCCTTGCGCCCCGGGCTCTGCACCCAACCTGAGTTGTGCACGCCGGGAATCGGAGGATGCTGCGGCCCCAGCTTCGGCTCCGGGTCCCACACAGAATCAAACAACACCAGCATGGGCTTGATGTGATGTTTCGCGCAGATCGCCAGGAACTCATTCAGCCTCTTCTTGAATCCTTCAGGATCCTGCGCCCACAACTGGTCATGCAGGAACACGCGCATGGTGTTCATGCCAATCCCTTCGGCCCATCCCAGCTCTTTGTCGTTCAGCGCCGGGTTCCACGTAGCCGCCTGAAACATCTCAAACTGATTGATAGCGTCCGACGGAACGTAGTTCGCACCCACCAGCCACGGCTGCTTCGCATACCAGTCCTTTGCCTTCTCGGCGGACCAGCGCTCCTGGGCGCGCAACGTGATCACCGAAACAAATACGGCAACCAGAACAACGAAAGACAAACGGCAAGTTTTCACAGCATTCTCCAAGCAGAAATTTCCTGGCCACCCCTTATACCGCAACCTGTTTTGCCACCGCTGGCAATATCAACCGTTCCGTTTCGGGTTCGGCAATAGTCTTTTTCTTTGCCGGTATCTTTGGTTTTTAACCACTTGCATGTAGCATGACGGCGTAGCGTCAGCGTCGCAAACTCTGCCAGAGCACATTTACGAGCATCGGAACGCATGCCATTCGGTCAGGAACTCAGGGAGCAGCGAGAAGCCCGCGGCATCTCGCTGGACGAAGTCTCGGTTTCCACGCGTGTTTCCCTGCGCCATCTTCAGGCGCTTGAGGGAGACCGCTACACTGACCTGCCCGGTGGCGTCTTCAATCGCGGCATCGTCCGTTCCTACGCCAATTTCTGCGGGCTCGATATAGACGAAACCGTGCGTCGCTTCCAGGACGCCATGCGCGCCAGAGGTCTTGACGCAGAAGGACGCGAAGATGACTGGCGCGAACTCGCCGAAGCCGTCCATCGCAGCCGCATCACCGACGCTCCAGCCCGCCGTCTGCGCTGGCTCGGCGTGGTGGCAATGCTGCTCATCGTCTTTGGCCTTGCCGCCGGTGTCCTGTGGGTCCTGGTGCATCGTGGTATCGTGCATCTGCCCGAAAAGACATGGGTTCCGTCCATTTACAGGACGCATTAGACCGATTCCTTTCTGAAACAGCCTTTTCTGCATCCATGACGCGTTAAAATGGATCGAATATCCATTACTCGCTGCAAGCGCCTCAAGGAGCAGTTTTTGTCCACACGCGATCGTTTCCTCTTTACTTCTGAGTCCGTCACCGAAGGCCATCCCGACAAGATTGCCGACCAGATCTCCGACGCCATCCTCGATGCCTGCCTGGCACAGGACCCCTATAGCCGCGTTGCCTGCGAGACCCTCACCTGCACCGGCCTCGTCGTAGTTGCTGGCGAAATCACCACCAAGGCCTACGTTGACTTCCAGAAGCTGGTCCGCGAGACGGTTGCAGGCATTGGCTACACCCACTCTGAGTACGGTTTTGATAGCAACACCTGCGCCGTCATCTCCTCCATCAACTCGCAGTCGCCGGACATCGCCATGGGCGTGGACACGGGTGGCGCGGGCGATCAGGGCATGATGTTCGGCTATGCCACCAACGAGACCCCGGAGCTGATGCCCACCCCCATCTCGCTGGCGCACAAGCTCGCTGCGCGCCTCACGGAAGTGCGCAAGAACGGCAAGCTCGCTTACCTCCGCCCCGACGGCAAGAGCCAGGTCACCGTCGAATACGACGCGAACCACAAGCCCGTCCGCATCGACGCCGTCGTCATCTCCTCGCAGCATGACGAAGCCGTCACCACGGAACAGCTTCGCGCAGACATCCTGGAGCACGTGATCCAAGCCGTCCTGCCCGCAGAGCTTCTCGATGCCGACACCAAGTACCACATCAACCCGACCGGCCGCTTCGTCGTCGGTGGCCCCATGGGCGACTCCGGCCTCACCGGCCGCAAGATCATCGTGGACACCTACGGTGGCATGGGCCGTCACGGCGGCGGTGCCTTCTCCGGCAAGGACAGCACCAAGGTTGACCGTTCCGCTGCGTACATGGCGCGCTACATCGCCAAGAACATCGTCGCAGCCGGCCTCGCAGACCGCGCAGAAGTCCAGCTTGCCTACGCCATCGGCGTGGCCGAGCCGGTCAGCGTCCTCGTTGACACCTTCGGCACCGGCAAAATCTCCGAAGGCGAAATCACCAAGCTCGTCCGCGAGAACTTCTCGCTCACGCCGAAGGCAATCATCGAAACCCTCGACCTGCGCAAGCCCAAGTTCCAGGCCACCGCAGCGTACGGCCACTTCGGCCGCACGGGCGAAGGCTTCACCTGGGAGAAGACCGACAAGGCCGCAGCCCTCAAAGCCGGTGCAGAGCAACTCGCAGGAGCAGCCCGCTAAACCGCTGTCACCCAATCGGGCGGCAGCAAAGCCGCCCACCAAGCTAAGAAGGGCGGCCCACAGGCCGCCCTTCCTCTTTCCCTCACTCGATTCACATGAGCCGTCATCCTGAGCGAAGCGAAGAATCCCGACGAACTCTCGCAGTAGCGAAACTATCGAACCCTTCCGACCACAAAAACCGGGTGCCCCAGGTTCGCGAAGCTAACCTGGGCCGAGCGGCAAAGCCGCTCCCATCGTGCGAAAGCACGACCAGCGAAGCTCATACGGTCGAAGACCGTCATCCTGAACGAAGCCGAAGGACCTGCTTTCTTCTCACACCACTGCAATGCCGAAGGAAAGAAAACAATGCCAACCCTCCGCCACGCCACCATCGACGACGCAACACTCATCGGCGAGCATCGCCATGCCATGTTCATTGCCAATGAGTTCGCCACGGAAGAGCAGCTAGCCGCCATGGACGCAAACTTCCTGCCGTGGGTGCACGAACGGCTCGCCGATGGACGCTACGTGGGTCTGCTCCTCGAAGAAGATGGCAAAGTGATGGCCAGCGGCGGCATCTTCTTCATGGACTTTCCACCGCACTATCTCCACACCGAACCGGGCCGCCCCTACCTGCTGAACTTCTACACAGCAGAGGAAGCGCGCGGCAAAGGTTACGCGAAGCGCATCCTGCAGGCCAGCATCGACCTATGCCGCGAACGCGGCTACAAGGTCATCACGCTGCACGCCTCACCCTTCGGCAAACCTATCTACGAGAAAGCCAATTTTGCTCAAACGAACGAGATGATGCTCAAGCTCTGATACCTCAGAGCCGCCACGAAATTACTTCAGGGAAGGGTCGCCAGCACTGCCTGAAATTTCTGCGCGACCGCGGCAAATCCATCGCCGCTAGGATGCAGTTCATTTGCCCACAAGGACTTATAGTTCGCTGGTTTGTTCGAAAGCGTCCCGCGTAAGTCGACATAATGGACACCTGCAAACTCCGGCTCCTGCACCAGCCTCTGCAACATGGCGTTGAAGCGATCTATCGCTACGACCATCATCGCCGTCGTTTCCGGAAGATTAAGGAACAGCTTCTCATCGAATCCGGGCTTTAACCACGGCCCCGGCAAAGGGCCCCAGCCGCCCAGAAAGCCTCGTCCGTCCGGCACCGGATAGTCATAACCATGCACCAGAATCGGGAAGGTGCGGCCTAAATCCATCTGGCAATATTGCTTGATGGAACTGATCATCAGCCGGTAGGCCGCTGCGATGCGCGTGTCGATCACTCCCGCCAGGACCTGTTCATTCCACCCCGCAATGGGAAGGTCTTTGTCATTAATCAACATGCCGAATTCTTCGCCGGCAATGTCATCGCCACCGCCCGACACCAGGATCGCCTTCGGCATCGCGCCCAGGGCAACTATCTTATCCAGGCAGCGGCTGAACTTATCCAACTGACCCACGTGCGACACCATCGCTTCAATGGGATCACCTTTGTGCGCCGCCGATTCGATGTTGTAACCAAATAAATCGTCCAGCTTGGTCAGAACATCGTGGATTGGATAGTCAAACCACGAGTCGCCCACTGCTAACAGATATCCGGCCGTTGAAGAACTCTTTACCGTTGCAACAGGGTCTGCTGCCGCAACAAGACTCATGCTGGTGACTTCCGTATGAACGGTAAATGGGGCGGCATGCTTCGCAAGCGCCGCCTCTCGGGAAGCACGAGAAACCTTGCGGCGCGCCAGCACCTGCTTTGCATTCTTCCTCGCAAGCGACAATAGCTCCGGGGAGCTGGCCTCGATGACAGGAGCTTTCCCGCGAGATGTCGCGTGCTTCGAGGCTTTCTTCCCTGCTACTGATTTCTTACTGTGTCTCGTAGCCATTCCCGCTCTCCTGTCTGTATTTGCACAGACGCTTTCTATCAGAGAGGCGTAAGCGGAAAACAAAAAAGAAGCACAACACGGAAAATTATTTCCGCCGACGTAACTTCGCAGGCCAGGGAGAAGAGGAATCGCCTCACTCCCATCTGGCCCCAGATGAATCGAGTTACCTGACTAAGAAGAAACGATGTTGCTCACTGTAACTCTTAAAGGTTGAGAAGCACCGTCGCGTTGTCGACAACGTTTGACCACTTCGCATCTTCTTTGCCATATGCATCGTGCCAACGCCACCACTTATACGGTTCCGTTTGCGGATAGCCCTCAGGCGAATCTTCCCAGCGTTCCTGCCGTCCTAGCGGAGTCACGTCAAGATAGCTCCACACACTTCCCATCGCTTCATCGCCGCGACTATTCACCCAGTATGTGCGGAAGACCTTATCGTGTTCGTCGCGGAAGAACACGTTGTGCCCATGCCACTCGTCCACACCGAAATCTTTATCGAAATCATCTGTGATGGTGTACCAGGGAATCGCATCCCATCCCATACGCTGCTTCAGAGTAGCGATGTTTTCCTGCGATCCACGCGATGCATAAACCAACGTTGTGTCGCGCGCATGAAGATGTGACAGGTGCGAAACCTGGTCTGCGCACATCGAACAACCAACGCAGGCGTGCTCCGGCCACCCGTAAACGTTCGAGTCGTAAAAGGCGCGATACAGCACAAGCTGCCGCCGTCCATCGAATAGGTCCAGCAGCGAAGCCTTGCCCTGCGGCCCATCAAAGACATACTCCTTCTCCACTGCAAACCAGGGCATCCGTCGACGTGCCGCTGCCAGCGCGTCGCGCGCGCGAGTAAGTTCCTTCTCTTTCACCAGCATCTCCTGCCATGCGTTCTGCCACTCCTCGGCGGAAACCACGGATGGCTTCTTCATCTGCGCAATCTGCTCATTCGTCGTCATTGTTCACCTCCTGTTTGTGCGTCTTTGAGTTCCAAACCTTTACGGCAAAAGCGGAAACCCCTCCCGCTGATACAGCACCCGCCGCAATCCATACCGCAGTCGAAATGCAAAAGGGGCACATGACTATTTCCCTGCCCGTTCCGCAGCCGCCGCACGGATCCGTCCGATCAATTGGCTCCAACCGGAATCCACGGCACGCTCCTGCTCACCCACCCAGCCCATCGCACGATGACGAAAGCGCATAACGGTTTCGCCATCTTCTTCTGTCAGCCGATACTGCAGATTCGAAACAGCAGGATCGGACATAAACAAAGGACCCGAGATTTCCAGCAACACGGGAGCTCTGATGGCCTGCACATGACCCCAGAAGTGGCCGGAATCATTGCCCAGATCGCGATACCAGCGTCCTCCGGGCCATGCTTCCAATACCATCGGCATCGGCTTTTCCGGAGTGGAATTAAGCGGTCCCATCTGCTCCAGAATAGTTTCGAAGACGATCTCAGCCGGAGCCGCGATCCGCTCTTCCTTAACAACTTCGAAGGCATGCAAAACGCCTTCCATAACTGTGGCTGCCATTGCTCCCCCTTGGGTTTACTTCGTGTCTTTGTCCAGACGAATCAATCTTTCCAGCGCCTTTTGCTCGGCACGCTGCTTGATCTGATCCACCTGATGCGTCCAGTAACGTTCGAAGCCCTTCACCCAGTCATGCACCGGTTTAAGAGCCCGCGCGTCCAGGCGATAGATGCGATGTTGGCCGCGTTTGACCACCGTCACCACCCCGGCCTTGCGTAGGGCGTTCAGATGCTTGGAGACGGCAGGTTGGGCCATCTTCATGCGAAGCACAATCTCATTGACGGCATACTCCTGGCCATCCGCGAGAACCGCGACAACTTCCCTCCGCCGCGGCTCGGCGATGGCGCTGAAGACATCCGCGGAATGCGATCTTCGTGTCATGGCGAAAATATATTCCTATATGGGAATATCTTCAAGTCACCTTACCCGAAATATTTTGGGCAGCTTTTCATCCAACGAAACTCAAGCCGTAGCGTTAACTACACAGCTACCTCAGGTGTTGATGCACAGGCTGCAGGCGTAGCCTGTGCTCGTGCCGCCGCGCGCTTCCCGCTGCCGCACTACTCCACACATCAGGTCTACCCATGAGCCGTCTGCGTCCCGCGCGTCTGTTGCTCCTTTGCCTCTTCGTCTTCTTCGGATGCCTGCCCACGCTCATGGCACAGGCCACCACCTGGCAACCATCGCCGGGGCACATGCAGATTCCTATCTGGCCCGGCAATATCCCGGATGCACGCCCCGCCAAAGGCCCGGAACACATGGAGGTTACCTCCGATCCGAAGCACTTCATTGCGGGCAAGCCATCGACCGGCATCGAGAACGTCTCCCGCCCCACCATGACGATCTACTCGCCTAAAGGCAACAACACTGGCGTTGCAGTGGTCGTGTTTCCGGGTGGCGGCTTTATGGAACTCGCCATCGACCTCGAAGGTACCGAGGTCTGCGACTGGCTCACTGCACGCGGCATCACCTGTATCGTGCTGAAGTACCGCGTGCCAGCGCCACGTTCACACCCCTATTGGGGAGCCTATCCCGAATCTCCCATGGCACTGGAAGACGCGCAGCGAACCATGGGGCTCGTCCGTCAACACGCTGCCGAATGGAAGATCAACCCACACAAAATCGGCGTACTTGGCTTCTCAGCAGGCGGCCACATGGTTGCAGCAATGAGCGTTCACTTTGACAAGCGCATCTACCCGCGCGTGGACGCCGCAGACGACCAAAGCTGCCGCCCCGACTTTGCCGTTGCTCTGTACCCCGGACACCTGGGCTTCAAACGCGGCACGCTCGAACTGAACCCCGATATCGCAAGCCACATCACCGCGCAGACGCCGCCCACCTTCCTTCTCCAGAACGAGAACGACAACGTAGACAGCATCTGGGACGCGCTCAGCTACGAAGCCGCGCTGATCAAAGCAAAGGTCCCGGTGGAGTTCCACTCCTACGCCGAAGGCGCCCACGCCTTCGGCCTCCGCCCAACGAAGTATCCCGTCACCAGCTGGCCACATCTCGTGGAGATATGGCTGCACACCATCGGCATGTTGAATCAGTAACCTCCAAAGCAAGTCTCTCGTGAGAGTTTGCTTTGGATACACTGGACACGCTTTCTATAGGGGGAACATATGCATCTGCGAGGAAGTGTCATTCCGGGAGCATGTCTTGCTTTCATAGCTTTCGTGTGCGTTACACGCTCCCTTTCTGGAATGCCGGTTGCACTTCCCATCTTTCGCGCTGAGTTTCCAGAACAGGCGCAGGGCGATACCTTAGCATTCGACGTTGCATCCGTCCGTCGGAATCTTGCAGGGGAGAACGGCCAGGGAGCAGACAAGCCGCGCATGAACTTTCCCATTGGCTCCGACGATGCGTATTACAACACGGGCGGCGTTTTCTCCGCGACGAATCTGCCGCTTATCTCATATCTGATCTTTGCCTACAAAATCACGAACAACAATCGGCAGGCGTTGATCGACTCTGCACCTCCCTGGGTTAACTCGGAGTTCTACAACATAGAAGCGCGCACGGATCGCAAGAGTGTCACTAAGGACGAGATGCGCCAGATGATGCAGTCACTTTTGAAGGAGCGTTTTCATCTTTACGCGCATACGGAATCACGAGAGACGCGCGTGTATGCTGCGGAACTGGACCATCCGGGAAAGCTCGGAATTCAACTGCGTCCGCATCCCATAGATACTCCGTGCCAACGGGAAGGGGGAGATAATGAGGACACGAAGCGCTTCACTCCGTCCTTTGATCCCCAGGGATTTCCGCTCGTTTGTGGCCGTTTTGTCAATGCAATCAAGACGCTACAAGCGCACCACCGGCGCATTGGGGGTGGCGATCTCGCTATGTCCCAAATCCTTAGTTCCTTCACTGGCGTCGGCAATCTTGGGCATCCCGTCGTGGACAGAACTGGCCTCGCCGGTAAATATGATTTTGTTCTGGATTTCTTGCCAGACCCTCCGCCGGGATCCGAAGAGCCTGCCGATGCCAGTGGCCCACGCTTTGTTGCAGCCGTCCGATCACAACTGGGACTGAAGCTCATTGCCGACAAGGCATCAATCGATTTCGTGATCCTCGACCACATTGAGCATCCGACGCCGAACTAATGAGAACTTATCCCCGAGCCTTCAGATAAAACTCCGCCAGCTCCAGATCGCCCGGCTGCGTGATCTTCAGGTTCGTCGACGAACCCTGCACCACGGCAACCGTGATGCCCGCGCGCTCCAGCAGACTTGCTTCATCGGTCCCCGAGAAGCTATCCGCTTCAGCCTCATCAAACGCACGCCACAGATCAGCAAAGCGAGCGCCCTGCGGCGTCTGCGCCTGCACCACACGTTCGCGCGGCACGGTGCCGGTGATGATGGCGCCATCCGCAGTGCGTTCCACCAGCTTGATGGTGTCAATCGCACCCACACCTACAATCGCCGCGCCATGCTTTGCAATCGCCTCAATGGTGCGTTCAATCACCGCAGGCTCAATCAACGGACGCACTGCGTCATGCACCAGCACAATGTCGTCGTCACCGGCATCCAGTGACCGCAGCGCAGCAGCGACCGACTCCTGCCGTGTCTCGCCTCCGGTCACCACGCGTACCTTATCGCCAAGCCCATATTGCACAAGCTGCGCGCGAACGTGATCCATCTCCGTGGCCCGCACTGCCAGCGTCACCGTGGTGACATTCGCCTTATCCACAAACGCGCGAACACTGTGGATCAGGATCGGCACACCGCCGAGTGAAAGAAACTGCTTGGCGCTGACACCGGGCACAGCCATGCGCGTGCCCAACCCCGCTGCCGGAAGAATTGCGTGAACAACCATAGGGAGTGAAGTATATCGGGTTGCGCCGCATTGCGCATCGGCGCGTATTCTCAAAGGCAATGCCGTTTATGCTGGAAAGCGACAAGTCTCCCGCTGCGTGACCACACCGCGGCAAAAAAGAAAGCAGGCAGCACGATGGGCATGAGGATTGGGTACGGCTTTGATTCGCACGCGTTCAAGCCGGGCGTACCGCTGGTGATCGGCGGCATGAAGATCGATCATCCCGAAGGTCTCGCAGGCCATTCGGACGGCGACCTGCTCCTCCACGCCATCACCGACGCCCTGCTCGGAGCCGTCTCCGCAGGCGACATCGGCACCTTTTTCCCGCCCAGCGACATGCGCTGGAAGAACGCCGACTCCACCATCTTCCTCGAAACCGCGCTGGAAGAGATTGCCACCGCTGGCTACCGCATCGTCAATCTCGACTGCGTGCTCATCATGATGCGCCCCAAGCTGGTGCCCATTGCAGGCGAAATGCGCGCCCGCGTAGCCGAGCTGCTGCACATCTCTGAACGCGACGTCAGCATCAAGGCCAAGACACCAGAAGGCCTGCCGCAGGAAGGCACCGCCGTCTCCCACGTCACAGTGCTACTGGAATCCATCCCCGGATTAGAAGAGCCAAAAAAGCTGGTAGCAGAAATCGACGACCCCACCGAAGTCGACGTCGTGGTCCGCACGCTCATGGGCGAAGAAGAGCCGCACAACATGGCACGCCTGGGCCGCAAACCCACCTTCGACACCGACGATCTGACTTAGATTTATTCCTGCTAAAAATCCGGCCTCCGGGTGTACGCTTTCAGCCAACACCCGGAGGCAAAACGCGCATGCAGCACACGCCGCCCGATCCAGCACAGATTCACGCCACGATGATGGCGATGATTCCCTTCATTTTCTTTGGCATGTTCATTGTCTGGGCAATCATCATCGTGCCCTTCTGGCAGATCTTCAAAAAAGCAGGCATGACACCCGCGCTTTCACTGCTGATGATCCTGCCGCTGGTGAACGTCATCATGCTGTATGTGCTGGGCTTCTCCCGCTGGAACGTGATCCCGGCTGGCCCGGAATACCCACCGTATCCGCCGCCGTACCCGCCGCAGCCCGGCTATGTACCGCCCACGGCCTACGCCGCTCCACCACCGCCGCCGCCGTACGTACCGCCACCATCCGACCCCGACCCTAAGGCCTGAGTTTCGTTTAGACCAACAGAACAGGCACGCCGTATTCACTCAGAATGCGGTCATGCGTCACCAGCGTCAGACCTTCCATCCTGGCCTGTGCCAGCAACAGATGGTCAAAGGGATCGTTATGCAAACGCGGCAGTTCAACTACGGCAGCAGCGTGTTCAGGAGCAATCGATAGAAGCGTACAACCGAGATGCAGTGCCAGGGCCTGAACATCTCGCTGTGGCAATTTGCCTCCATGCATTTTGAGTGACAGCTCCCAAATGCCGGCAGCGCTGAAATAAAGCTCTCGCGCGTCTTGGATGGACGATATAGCAGTTTCAGTAAGGCGCAGATCAGCATCTGCATACCAAAGCAGGATGTGGCTATCCAGAAGAAGGTTCAATCGATCATTCCAAGGGCGCGCTGAACGTCTTCTGGCCAAGGCTTGTCAAGTTCTTCGATCAGGTCTTTGAAGTCGCCCTTTGCGAAACCGGGTGCAGGCCTGCGTGGCTTTTTTCCCATCTTCGGTTCATCAATCGGAACCAGTTTCAGCAGTGGCTTCCCGGCTCTGGAGATAACCACTTCTTCTCCGTGGCTCGCCTTCTCCACCAGCGCGGAAAACTTCGTCTTCGCCTCGTAGATGTTGTAAGCCGCCATGCCGCCAGACTAACCCTGTTGGTCAACTTGGTCAACCTCACCGAAACGGTAGAATCAACGGTGGCATGACTTCCGAATTTATCAATAAGGCGACGGCGCCCGTTCGCGTCCGTATCGCACCGTCACCCACGGGTGACCCGCACGTCGGCACGGCCTACATCGGCCTGCTCAACTACGTCTTCGCTCAGCAGCGTGGCGGCAAATTCATCCTCCGCATTGAGGACACCGACCGCACCCGCTTCGTCTCCACCAGCGAGCAGATGATCTTCGACTCCCTGCGTTGGGTCGGCCTCCAGTGGGACGAGGGCCCAGATGTCGGCGGCCCCGTCGGCCCCTATCGCCAGAGCGAACGCACCGAAATCTACCGCGAATACTGCCAGAAGCTCATCGACAGCGGTCACGCCTACCGCGCCTTCGAAACGCCGGAAGCGCTGGAAGAAGAGCGCAAGGCCCAGATGGCCGCCAAGACTGCGCCCAAGTACAACGGCCCCAGCCGCTACTACACCGCGGAACAGGCCGAAGCTGCAATCGCAGCAGGCAAGCCCTACACCGTACGCCTGCGCGTGCCCAACGGCGAAAAGGGCCCTGGCATCTCGTCAACCACCTTCCGCGACGAACTCCGCGGCGACATCACCTTTGACCACCACAACGTGGACGACCAGGTGCTGCTCAAGTCAGACGGCTACCCCACCTACCACCTCGCCAACGTCGTCGACGACCACCTGATGGGCATCACCGACGTCATCCGCGCCGAAGAGTGGATCAGCTCCACGCCCAAGCACGTGTTGCTCTACCAGGCCTTCGGCTGGGAGCTGCCGCGCTTCTGGCACATGCCCCTGCTGCGCAACATCGACAAGAGCAAGATCAGCAAGCGCAAGAACCCCGTCTCGCTCATCTACTATCGTCAGGCTGGCTTCCTGCCGAACGCTCTGCTGAACTACCTCGGCCTGATGGGCGGCGGCATGGCTCAGCCCACCGAGCAGGAGATCGTCAGCAAGGGCCTCGACATGAAGCTCTCCGACATCTTCTCGATTGAGGACATGAAGGAGAAGTTCGACTTCCAGCGCATCTCGCTCGGAGGCCCGGTCTTCGATCTGGTCAAGCTCAAGTGGATGAACGGCGAATACCTCCGCAAGCTGTCGTCAGACGAGTTCTTCACCGCACTGCGCCAGACCATCCTTTCCGACGACTACATCAAGGCCATCGCGCCGCTGGTGCAGACGCGCATTGAAACGCTCGGCCAGTTCGGCGACATGACCGGCTTCTTCTTCGCGGACAACATCCTGCCCACACCGGAACTCTTCGTTCCCAAGAAGCGCACGCTGGAAGAGACACTCACCTTCGCCACGGACCTGCTCGCCGCACTCGAAACCAGCGACTGGACTACCGAAGCCATCGACGCCTCCGTCCGCGGAGTTCTTACCGCAAAGGAGTGGAGCGTCAAGGAAGGCTTCATGCTCCTCCGCGCCATCCTCACTGGCAGCACCGCATCGCCGCCGCTGTTGGAATCGCTGGTCGTCTTCGGCAAAGCGCGGTCTCTGGATCGTTTCCGCCGCTTCATGGAAGCACAGAAGAAGGCCGCAGCGCTGGCCAACCGCGGAAAGTAAATGCTGAAGCCGGTCACCACAACACGTCGTCATCCTGAGCGAAGCACGAAGTGCGAAGCCGAAGGACCTGCATTCCTTTCCCCTTACTCCAACGTAGGGGGAAAGCGAAAGCAGCCCATGCTACGGTCTTTTCTGCTTCTTGCATTCACAGCCCTCACCGGCTGCGGTTACCACGTAGCAGGCTCGGCCGCGCACGTTCCGGCCAACGTCCGCACCCTGGCTGTCCCCATCTTCAAAACCAACGTGGTGCAATACCGTACGGAAGTCGCCCTGACCGACGCGACTATCCGCGAACTCAACACCCGCACGCGTTATCACATCACCGCGTCCGACGATCCTGAATCTGCCGACGCCACGCTCACGGGCACCGTCCTCACGGAAACCATCGCACCGCTCACCTACGATCCCAGCACCGGCTCCACATCCAGTTACCTCATCCAGATCACGGCAAAGATCATGCTCACCGCCCGCGATGGCCACGTCCTCTACCAAAACGACAAACTCAGCTTCCGCGAGCAATACCAGTCCACGCAGGACCTCAGCGCCTTCATTCAGGAAGACAGCGCCGCCGTCCGACGCCTCTCGCGCGACATGGCCAGCGAGATCGTTGCCGACATCCTGAATAGCTTTTAGTTTTGTCCCACGTCTTCCACAGTGTTGCGCAGTTGATTCCTGCACCGCATTCAGGGCACACACAGCCCCACATCTCGTCGAAAATAGATACCAGTGCCGCCGTTACGTTCGTTCGCATCCACAGACCGCTTCCTCGCCCAACTCGGCACCGCCGAGATGCGACCGGCCTACGTCCTTCTGGGCGATGAGATATTCCTCTACGAACGCGCGCGCCAGGGCATCCTCGAAAAGCTCGTCCCCACCGACCTCCGCGACTTCTGTCTGCACGACCTCGAACTCGGCAGCGAAACCACCATCTTTGAAGCGCTCGACCTCGCACAGACGCCATCACTCATGGCGCCCTTCCAGGTCATCTTTATCCGCGGCCTCAAGAGCCTCTACGGACGCGGCGCAAAGAAGGAAGAGTTCGCAGCACTCGACCGCTACTTCCAGTCGCCCAACCCGCAGGCACTCATTCTCTTCGTCGCAGACCACCTCACGCTGCCCACTGACCTTCGCCGCATGGAGCGCGAAGACAAGGACCGCTACGACCGCATCAAGGAAACACTCGGTGAATACTGCGGCATCGTGGAACTGCAAAAAGTAGAAGAGAGCGACGCCGCACGCTGGGTCATCGGCACTGCGGAAGAACGTGGCGTCAAGTGCGATCCCGATGCCGCACGCGAACTCGTCGACGCACTCGCCGTGGACATGATGATCATCCGCAGCGAACTGGAAAAGCTGCTGCTCTACGTCAGCGCGCCCGTCCGCGAAAACAACCTCGACGCCACACAGTTCGGTCACATCACACTCGGCGACGTCGAAACGATGGTGCTCGCAGCCAAGCAGCGTTCGCTCTACGAACTGACCGACGCGCTCTCGCAACGCGACCGCCCACGCGCACTCTCACTGCTGCATGGCCTTCTGCACGCCAGCGATGGCGGCGAAGATTCCGCCATCGGCCATCTCTACATGCTGGCGCGCACCTATCGCCAGATGCTCATCATCCACGAGAAAAACGTGCGTGACTCACGCGCCATCTGGCAGGTTCTCTGGCAGGGCTTTCGCATGCCTCCCTTCGCTGCCGACGTTTTGATCCAGCAGGCACGCCGCTACAAATCGCGCCGCGAAATCTCACGCGCCATGCGCCTCATCGCACGTGCCGACATCGAACTGCGCAGCGGCCCCGTCGACAAGACACTCGTACTCGAACGCCTCATCCTCGACCTCGCCACCGAACCCCGCAATGGTGTCTTCGCAGAATCCGCGCAGTTCGCACTGGAGATGTAAACGTTGCACGAAAAGCCAATTGAATTGGAAGCGGACACCTTCGACGCCATCCTCTTTGACTGCGACGGTACACTCGTCGAATCCGCGCCCGCATGGCATCTCGCCATCACCAACGCGCTGCATCCGCACTCAGCACCCATGCCGCGCGACTGGTACTTCGAACGTCTCGGCCTCTCCCCTGTAGACCTCATGGATAATTACGAAGCCGCCATCGGCGCGCTCAATATCACACGGGAAGAGTTCTTCCACCGCTGCACCGTGGGCTACACCGAAGCCGCACACGCACTGGAAGAAGTCACCATCGTTGCAGACGTAGCACGCGCATGGCAGGGCCAAGTCCCCATGGCCGTCGTCACCAACGCGCAACGAGTAGCCGTCAACGGCGCACTCACCGCCACCAATCTCATCGGATATTTCAACACCATCGTCAGCATTGAAGACGTGAAGCACGGCAAGCCCGAACCGGACATCTACCTCAAAGCCGCCGAGCGCCTCAATATCGCCGCAGCCCGCTGCCTCGTCCTCGAAGACTCACACGAAGGCCTCACAGCAGCCAGCCGCGCAGGCATGCAACACATCGACATCCGCAACCACTGGACCCCACGCTGGAAGCGTAAGTAGCTTCCCAGGACGGGCATCTCAACACCTGCAATATATCCGCCACTCAGCGTCATCCAGCAATCATCCATCTGTCATTCTGAGCAAAGCGAAGCATGCCCTGAGCGAAGCGAACGGAAATCCCAACAGACTCCAACTCACCACAATCGCTCGAAGCTTCCAGCCACAAACTCCGGGTGCCCCAGGTTCGCGAAGCTAACCTGGGCCGAGCGGCAAAGCCGCTCCATTCGCGCTGGAAGCGCGAACCAGCGAAGCTCATACGAACGAAGTTCGTCATCCTGAGCGAAGCCGAAGGATCTGCATTCCTCTCGCACCACTACGATTTTGCAGGAAGACAAGAAAGCATCAACAATTCATACGCCGCTCCATACGAGCAACTCATACGTTGTTCCATACGAGCAAAGTGCGCCCTCTTCTCTCGGAAGGGAAGGGCTTCAGCCCTGCCGTAAACGCCCACGAAAGCAAAGGGGCTTTAGCCCCGGAGGGAATGCAAACCTCAGCAACTCATCCGAACCCTACGCACAGGTGTACTTAACCCCGCGACCGCCGCACCATCCCCAACCCACGGCTGACACTCCATACACCAATAAGTCGACCGTGCCCCTGTCCCCTGCTTGCGATACGCAATCACCCCACCGCAACGCCGACACTCTAACCCACGCCGCCCATACACCCAAAGTCGATCCTCCCTGCGAGTCTGATACGTCGTGCGCCGCTTCCCGGTATAGGTCACAATGCCTTCACTGCTGCCTTCAACCACATTGGCCTTCATATACCGTTGCGCAACATCGGCCATCTGCCACATCTCATCATCGCTAATCGTCTTCATCAAACGAAACGGATGCACCCGCGCAGCAAAACAAACCTCGCTCTTATAGACATTGCCCAACCCGACAATCACATGTTGATTCAGCAACACATTCGCAATCTCATCCTCAGGATGTGAAGCCGCACGCGCCTTCAATGCGGCATAACCAACATCTGCGTTATAGCTCTCGGACAAAATATCCGGCCCAAGCTTCGGCACATTGCTTTTACGCGCAAGTGAAGCCGCGGTATGAAACTCCGCAACAGGCACATTGAAAGCAACCGCCTGCCACCCCTCCACCTCAAGCAACACACGCATCGCCTTCTTCGGCGACCACCATTTCTCACCCGTGCGATAGATATGCCATGAACCATTCATCAGCATGTGCGAAACAAGAATCAGATCGCCAGAGAAATAGATAAGCAGCCACTTCCCCCGCGCCTCCACCTTCTCAATCAAACGGCCCACCACAGGCCGGTCATCATCCACCGCAGCCAGATGCGCGTATCCCGTATCAAACTTTGTGACATGCTTCCCCACCAGCACCTTCGCAAGCGCCCGCGCAGAACGATAGATGGTATCCCCTTCAGGCATTGCCCACCGACCGTTCGGTTACACCTGGCACGGGCAGATTCCGTCTCAAATTAAACCCCATCGGAGCCGCCAAAAATCCAGCATCCAACAGCATCCGCGCCATGGGGTGCTCAGCAACATTCACACCATTGATCGTCTGCACAAACATCCCAGCACCCGCGCGTTCAGATTCATGCATCTGCGCCATCACCACAAAGTACCGAGCCAGCGCGCGCATCACGTGTCCACGCTGCGGTTCTTCTTCCGGCAGAAACACCTGGATATTCGGGTTGCCACGCCGCATGTAAGCCACCAGCGCACCATCCGCTAAAACAACGCGCGCACCCACGCTCCGCTGCAACGAAACGCCCTCACCCACCGCAGGCCAACGCAACAAAACACCATAAGGATTCGCAGGATCGGTCGCCGCCAACACCACCATCTCCGGATCGCTATCCAGCCGTTTATTGCGCAACGACCGCAATAGATCCAGCGCAGACGGCAAAGCAAACTGCGTCGCTCCCAGCTCTGCAGCAAAGTATCCGCGACGCACCTTGCCACTTTCTTCCAGCGCCTTCAACACGTCATACACCGCAGAGAAACCACCCGGCAGATTCTCCGCATGTGCTGTCTCACGAAACACTACGCCGTATCGCTGCAACAACTGCTGCGCCTCTGCATGCGACCACTCCGTCGCATTGCGGTTCACCACACCAAACGCAGGATGCAACACCCAACGTCCCTGCGCTGTTGGCGGCGTCGTCCTGCGCGAACGAAACGCAGCCTGCTGATTATGCACACGCCGCGCAGGCTTCCTTGCACTCGACGATTCACGATTCGTATAAGCCCGCAGCGCCTGCAACGAATCATTCGTAATCGCACCACGCCACACCAGGTTCCACAGCGCTTCAATCGTCTCGTTCTGAAATCCACCACCCGTGCCGTCATGCACATTCTGAAAGAACGAAGCACCATGAGCGCGCAGATACGCAACGATCCTCTCCTCACGCTCACGCGTATTGCTTCCACTCTCAATGGCAGCAGCAGCCTGCTGCGTATTCACAACAGGCCACAGCACCGGCAGTTTCTCCGTAAGATACAAACTCACGCGCCCATCGCGCTCGCCAATCGGTTCAAATCCCGCCCACGTTACCTCACCCGCAGCAATCAACGTATCCAGATCGGCAGGTCGATAATTCGCAATACGCGCAGGCAGTATCTCCGTCTCCAGCAACGAGGCGGGCAGCGGCGCGCCCTGCAGATTCTCAATCGCATCCAGCAGTGCATCCAGTCCACGCCGCGGCGTCAACACGCCCTGCCAATGCGTAAACAAACGCGCCAGTGTCTGCTGCTCCACCGGCTCAACCTCTTTGCGTAACCTGGCTAACGATCTCCGCCGAATAGTGCGCAGCACCTCCACATCGCACCATTCACGCTCCTGCCCACCAGGACAGAAGGCGCCCTCCACCACGCGCCCCATGCCCACCAGCTTTTGCAACACCGCCTCAACAGTCTGCACCGGCACTTCAAACCGCGCTGCCACCTTCGCCGTTGTAAACGGCCCATGCGTACGCCCATAGCGCCGAATCAAATCCGTAATCGCATCCGCAGAAGGCTCCAGAAACGCCGTCGGCAATCCCGGAGGCAATGGGATGCCCAGCGCATCGCGATACCGCGCCGCATCCTCCACAGCAATCCATCGCTTCTCACCACAAATGCGCAATTCCAGCGCACGTCGCGCCTTCGCCAAACGATCCAGCGTAATCGCAACCTCTGGCGTGACACACCGCCGCAACAACTCCGCACGACTCAGATCACCCAGCCGCAGCAGCATGTCATGCACGCCATCCATCGTGCGCGCGCGATAGTCATCGGCCAGCATTTGCAACTGTTCTTCCGTCTCCTCAATCGCATTACGATCCAGCAACTCGCGCAGATCGGCATCGCCCATCAACTCACGCAACTGGTCCTGATCAATCGCCAACGCCTGCGCACGGCGCTCGGCTAAAGGAGCATCGCCGTCATAGATGTAATTCGCAACGTAAGAGAACAACAACGCAGAAGCAAACGGAGACGGCGTACGCGAATCCACGGTATGCACGCGAATCTGTCGCTGCTCAATACTCCTAAGAATTTCGGCAAGCGCAGGCATATCGAACACATCGCGCAAACACTCGCGATACGCCTCCAGCAACATCGGAAACTCCGGATAACGCGCAGCAACAGCCAACAAGTCATACGCACGTTTGCGTTGCTGCCACAAGGGTGCACGACCATCCGCACGACGACGAGGCAACAACAACGCACGCGCAGCAGCCTCACGAAACTTCGCAGCAAACAACGCAGTCGACCCCAACTGCCGCTGCACAGACTCCACTGCCTCCTGCGCCCCAGGAAAGAACGGCTCTACATCCGGCGCATTATCCGCCTCAGGAAAGCGAACAACGAAGCCATCCTCGCTCCACATCGTCTCTACATCCAGCGCACCTGCAGCGCGAATCCGTCCCTGCACTGCCATGGCCCAAGGCGCATGAACACGCGAACCAAACGGCGTCATCACGCACACACGCCAGTCGCCAAGCTCATCGCGCACGCGCTCAACAACGATGGTGCGATCATCCGGCACCTGTTCCGTCGCCACCTCCTGATCCGCCAGGTAGCGCATCACATTCTCGGCAGCAAGCTGATCCAGGTCATGCTCACGCGTCAATCGCGACACAGCAGCGGCACGCGGCATATCGCGCAGTTCACGAATCAATGCACCAATGCGCCGACCAAACTCCAATGGCCTACCCGCTTGATCGCCATGCCAGAAAGGCATCTTCCCCGGCTCACCCGGAGCAGGCGAAACCAACACGCGATCATGCGTAATCTCATCAATGCGCCACGTACTCGCGCCCAGAACAAACATCTCACCCGTGCGCGCTTCAAACACCATCTCTTCATCCAACTCGCCCACGCGAATCGGCTTCGATCGCTCACCGGAAAGAAACACACCATACAAACCGCGATCCGGAATCGTACCGCCATTCAGAATCGCAATCCGCTTCACACCCTGCCGAGGCGTCAACCACTGCTTCGTTCTGTCCCACGTGATGCGCGGACGCAGTTCACCAAACTCATCCGACGGATACCGCCCCGCCAGCATGTCCAGCACACCATCAAACATCTGCGTGCTTAAACCCGCATATCCACTGCACGAACGCACCATGCGCAGCAACTCGTCATACGCAATACCCGGAGCATCCTCTTCATCGCTGCGGAACCGCTTCATCCTGCGCTCCGCCTCCGCAACAGGCAGCGGTGGATGTGCAATGATCGCCACCATCTGCTGCGCCAGCACATCCAGCGCATTGCGTTGATAGCGCGTACTCTCCACATGCCCTTCATGCATCGCGCGCGTGACGGCAGCACACGCAATCAGGTCAGCACGATACTTCGGAAAAATAATGCCCTTCGAAGGCGCGCCTACCTGGTGCCCTGCACGCCCAATGCGCTGCATCCCACTCGCAACCGAAGGTGGCGCTTCAATCTGAATCACCAGATCGACCGCGCCCATATCAATGCCAAGCTCAAGCGAAGACGTCGCCACCAGCGCACGAATCTCACCAGCCTTCAACAACTCTTCAATCTCACTGCGTTGCGATGCCGCAAGCGAACCATGATGCGCACGCGCAATCGGCTCACCCGCAAGCTCATTGATCGCACCCGCCAGACGCTCTGCAATGCGCCGCGCATTCACAAACAGAATCGTCGATTGATGTGCGCGAATCAGATCCAGCAAACGTGGATGGATACTCTGCCAGATACTCGTTCGCTTCGGCCCCTGCGAAGCCGGCCCGCTCGGCATCTCCTGAATCATGCCAAGCTTCGCCATGTCTTCCACCGGCACTTCCACGGTCAACTCCAACCGCTTCCGCGCCCCCGCATTCACAATCGCCACAGGCCGATAACGAATCCCGCCGGCCTCATTCGCATCCTCACCGCGAATAGAACCATCGTCCACCACATCGCTGTCTCGCTGACTTACTGACTCGCTGACCTGTTGCTCCGCACCACCAAGGAACCGCGCCACCTCCTCCAGTGGCCTCTGCGTTGCAGACAATCCAATCCTCTGCACTTTGCGTCCAGCAAGTGCCTCCAGCCGTTCCAACGACAACACCATGTGCGCGCCGCGCTTCGTCGGCACCAGCGCATGAATCTCATCAATGATCACCGTCTCAACACTGCGCAGTGCCTCGCCCGCATTCGAAGTCAGCAACAAATACAATGACTCCGGCGTAGTGATCAAAATCTCGCCGGGATGTTTGCTGAACCGCGCGCGTTCATTCGCAGGCGTATCACCCGTACGAACGCTGATCTCCGGTATATGCACAGAGACACTCATACGTTGCGCCATATTCGCAATGCCCTGCAAAGGCGAGCGCAGGTTGCGTTCCACATCCACCGCCAGCGCTTTCAACGGTGAAATATAAACAACACGCACTCCCTGCAAAACAGAAGTGGCAATAGCCTTGCGCCCACGCTTCGGTTTCTCGGGCTCAGAGACAGAAGCACGAGGCTGCAACATCAACCGATCCAGACACCAGAGAAATGCCGTCAGCGTTTTGCCTGTACCAGTAGGCGCAAGGATCAACGTGGAATCCCCACGCGAAATCGCTGGCCAGCCTTCGCGCTGAGGCACGGTTGGCCCTTCAAACACTGCACGAAACCAGCCCGCCGTCACTGGATGAAATAGATCCAACACCGAGTCGTCCGCGCTCGTCTCGGCAGGATCCACCACCTGCACAGTAGCGTCCACACGCTCCGGCTTCATCGGCTGCTTTCGTTTCGTCGCTGTTTTTTTAGCAGGCATATCTGGCAGCATGTTAGACGTGAAGGTGCCCCTTTGCGACGCATGGCTTGCAACCTTTCGCGTGGAGGTTTAGCCTCAGCAATCTATGTCGCTGGAAAACAAATCCGCAAACCTGGACGAAAGCCGCATCCGCAGCCTGCGCGAACAGGCCGCCCACGCCGCAAAACACGCCTACGCGCCCTACAGCCACTTCCACGTCGGCGCGGCGCTCCTGTTAGAGGACGGCCACGTCATCACCGGTTGCAACGTGGAAAACGCCAGCTATCGCCTGACCACCTGCGCCGAACAGGCCGCCATCGCACGTGCCGTGGTGGAGCGCGGTTCGCACGTCCGCATCGTCGCCGTTGCCGTCGCCAATGAAGACGCCACCATCGCCTGCCAGCCCTGTGGCGCCTGCCGTCAAACCATCGCAGAATTCGCAGCGCCCACATGCCGTATCTTTTTCCCCGCAGAACACGGCGAGCCCGGTGAATGCACCCTCGCCGACCTCCTTCCTGCATCCTTCAACGCACAAAGCCTGCAACAGGCAGCATCCAAATCATCATGAGCATTCATCCCATCGACGTCATCCTGCACAAACGCGACGGCCACGAACTCTCCGAAGCTGAAATCCGCAGCTTCATCGCCGGTGTCGTCGATGAAGCCATCACACCCGCGCGCATCGCATCGTTGCTCATGGCCATCTTTCAGAAAGGCCTCAGCTCGCGCGAACTCGCCACGCTAACCGATGCCATGCGCCGCAGCGGCGAAGTCTTCGACTCTGCCTTCCTCAACAAGTTCACGGTAGACAAGCACTCCACCGGCGGCGTCGGCGACAAGAGTTCCTTACTCATCGCACCCATCGTCGCTGCAGCAGGCCTCGCTGACCCCATGATCAGCGGCCGTTCGCTTGGACACACCGGCGGCACACTCGACAAGCTCGAAACCATCCCCGGTTTCAACACGCAACTCTCGCTCGAACAGTTCGGCGAAATCATCGCAAAGTGCGGCTTCAGCATGATCGGCCAGACGAAAAATCTAGTCCCCGCCGACCGCATTCTCTACGCACTCCGTGACCACACCGGCACCGTGGAATCGCCGTACCTCATCACCGCCAGCATCATGAGCAAGAAGCTCGCGGAAGGCCTCAACGGCCTCGTGCTCGACGTGAAAACAGGCAGCGGCGCGTTCATGAAAAAGTACGAGGACAGCGAACATCTCGCACGCCTCATGGTCAGCACAGGCGAAGGCAACGGCACACGCACTGTTGCCCTGCTCACCACCATGGACGAGCCACTCGGACGCTTCTCCGGCAACTGGATTGAAGTGTGGGAGTGCATCGACATCATGAAGGGCATCCATCACCCCATGTATGCTGACCTGATCGAACTCTCCGTCACTCTCTCCGGATGGATGCTCTATCTCGGCGGCATCAGCAGCAGCCCGGAAGAGGGCAAAATAAAATCCCTCGCTCTGCTCCACGACGGCTCTGCCTACGCAAAATGGATTGAGATGACAAAGCTACAAGGCGGCGACATCAAGCCCTTCGACGATCCCGCAGCCTTTCACAAACCCAAGGCCACACGCGTTCTTTACGCGGAATCCGCCGGTTATCTCGCCTGCATGGATTGCACCCAGGTCGGCTGGGCAGTGCAGCGTCTCGGCGCAGGTCGCGAAAAACCAGGCGATCCCGTCTCAGCCCACGCAGGCATTGAGATGCACGCAAAGATCGGTGATCGCATCACCAGGGGACAACCACTCGTCACACTATTTTCGGAAGACGCCGACTTACTCGACACGCCGGAAAAAATGCTGCGAGAGACCATCCAGATTGAGCAGAAGCTTCACCTGAAGCAGCCGCTCATCCGCCAGGTCATCGTTGCAGACCACACGCACTAAGCTTTGCTGACAGTCTCCGTAGCGCCATCCCAGTAACCGTGGTCACGTACAAAGTGGCTGCGGTTTCTGCAGTTCAGCAGCGTCCAGAAAAATAGAAACACCATGCGCGCATGTCCCGTTCTGCGGAACCGGCGGTTCGACGTATAGATGCATCCATCCACCACGGAAAAGCGCAGCGGTGAAACCTGCTTCGTCAGCAGAAAATCCTCAGCAAAAACAGCATCTTCCGCAAAGCCGCGCAGCTCATGAAAACGTCCGCGCTCAAACATCAGAAACATCCCTGTGCCAAACGGCATACCCCATGCGCTCAACCGCTGCATCCGGCTGTTACCCCAATACAGCAACCGATCCGCCCACGTGCCTTCCGCACACGCAATGTCCACCGTCTGGCAGTGCAAACGCTGCTTCTGCATCGCAGCCACTGCACGGCGCAACAGCGTACGATCGCGCAACTCCACATCCGCATCCAGAAACAACACATAGCGCGACGTGCTCTGCGCCGCGCCGCGATTCCGTCCCACTGACGGCAATCCGCCCTCAATCACGCGAATGCTCAACAGGTTGTCATAGCTGCGTGCAATCGCAGCGGTACCATCGGTCGAACCCGCATCAGCAACGAATACTTCCGTATCCGCGATAGCCGGATAGTCCTGTTTCGCCAACGAGCTCAGCAGCGAAGGCAGGTGCTTCGATTCGTTCTTTGCCGGGATCACGATAGACAGTTCCGGGTTGATATTCATGGATCTGGACCCCCTTGCGGTCAATAGTCAAAAACGTGGCGCGTGTATCTGTCCAGCACCCGGAGTTGAAATACTCAATGCTGCCTTCCGTACGTTGCATCGCTTCATGCGTATGCCCGCAGAACACGCGGTCTGCGTGGCCATCCTTCGCATACGCCAGCGCCCCTTCCGCTACCTTGTCCGTCAACCGCAACCAGCGTGTGCTGAAGCGATCAAACCAACGTGACATCCGCTGCTCCTCGCCATCCATCCGCTGCGACATCTCATAGAAGCCTTCAAAGAATCGGCTCAACAGGATATTGCGATTAATAAAACGATCGAACTGGTGCCCATGCACCGCCAGGTGCCGTTTGCCTGCATACTCCCACACATACCGCTGATACACCGGCACGCCCACCATGTGTGACATCAGTTGCGACAACCCGTGATCGTGATTTCCTTCCACCCACACAATCGTGCGACGCTGCTTCGGGTTGGAGAGCCTGCGGATACACGACAGAAAATCCCAGTGCTGTCGCTTCAATCGCGCAAAATCAAGACCGCTGAAAATATCACCCAACAGGATCAATTGCCGGAAGTCCACGCCTTCCAGCACTTCCATGGCTTCTTCCGCCCGGCTAACATCAGAGCCCAGGTGGACGTCGGAGAGGATGAGCGTATCGCAGGTCCGCACCATACCCCACCATCTTTCCGCACGCTCATTGCTACACCATGACCGCAGTGTGAACTATCCATGACGAAGGGTTACTCTCCAAATACCTCCTGCATTGCATAAGAGCTGTAACCACATAGAGCACAGTGGAAGAACACACTTCCACTGGCACTTGAGCCCGCCACCAAAGTCAGAACCCTACGCTTCAAACATCTTCCGCCATTCCGGCATTAACGTGGCCTTCAAAACCACGTTTGAGGTATTCACCGGGGTTGACCCCGACAATTCGCTTGAACGCCTTACTGAACGCAGCGTCGGATTCGTAACCAATCAACCGAGCGACGTCGATGAGCTTCTTGTCACGCTTCTGGAGTAGCTGCATCGCCTTCTGCATCCGCCACTCGCTTACATACTCCAATGGTGTTTGTCCAAGCAGCTGTTTAAAACGTGCTGCAAATGCGGAGCGAGACATGCCAGCCGTTGTGGCCAGGGATTCCACCGTCCAGGGTGTATTCACTCTGTCATGAATGGCACTCAGGGCAGTGCCCATTTGAGGATCGAAAATCGCGCGAAGCCATCCTTTATTGCGTTCCGGTCCTGACGCGATGTGCGCCCGGAGCACCTGGATAAACAGCACCTCGGCAAGCCGAGTCGCAACGACTTCCGATCCCGGCGCCTGTTCTGCCATTTCCGAAGCAAGCGCCTGCACTGTGTTGTGAAGAGCAAGCGTGCGTGCCTCATCAGCCTTCATCAAAATGAAGCTCGGCAGTAATTGCGTGATTGGCTTCAGGCTGGCGTGATCGAAACTCAGGGATCCGCAGACGATGGTCGTGGGTGTACCACCGCCTCCACAGTGAGCGATATTGCCGTTGGCGCTGGCGCCGATCTCGCGGAAAGTCCACCTGGGACCTGTTCGCGGACTATCGCGCAACACAATCGAAGTCCCCTTAGCCAGCAAAAAGCAATCACCACCGGTGAGGGGAATCGGCTCTGCAATCCCTTCCACACTCAGCCAGCAGTTGCCGCGCGAAAGCATGGCGAAATGCGCCAAGTCTGTGGGCGAAGTCTTCTTGCCGGAAGACGTGACTGCTTCTTCGGCCTGATTTTCCTGTTTTATGCCCCACGGCGCTGTGGCTTCCAGCCTGTGCAGGCCAAAGGCGGTTACGTGCATCGTTCGGAAGATGTCTGTTATCGGATCCAACTCAGCCTCACCAGGAAATTCTCCAGAAACATTCAGTTTGAGCCGGGACGTTCCGCAGACTGAATCTCGTAATTGTCCTGCTCTACTTGTGTGGTGACGAGTTTCAGGCCCAGTTGCTCTCGCAACGCCGTAAAGATCACTGGCCCGTCGTTGTCGGTGGATGGATCTTTCATTTGATCGGTTCGTAGCGGTGTCCAGCGAAGAGTCACGTCATACCGGCCGGACAAGCCGGTCCTGTCTTCCACAACTCTTCCTGCGCCCGCCGGCCACTTCAGCCACTCTGCGAATTCGCTCATGGTGATGCCGTGAGCAATCACGGATGGTCCTGGCTTCATCTCAAACAAGTACGGCTGCCCGCTGGCAGGCGTCAGCCGAGGTCCGAGTGTCCCAGCGGTCGCCACGGTCAGCGCAAAGCCCTTTGCTCGTCGTTTTTCCGTATGAAGCTTCAGACTAAAGCTCTCACGGGCAACTGCAAGAAGCACCTCTCGATACACGTCATCGTCGCGTTTCCCTGCCGCGTTGTTATCCTTCGCGACGATATCCCACATGTCATGCCGGACCCATTGAGGGCCACCCGTTACCTGAAACGGAAGGACATTGAAACCTTCGCGAATCATGAGCTCGAGAGTGAAGCATGCGATTTCGACATGGCCCCCGCCAAGCACGCGGGATTCTCCGCACGGCGCATTTTCAGGATGCGGTTTGACTGCAGAAACCTCGAGGATGCTCTGTGCGTTCAGCATAGGCATTATCCCTATACAGGCGATTACTGAGAGCGTGAAAGCCGAAAAATAGCGCATTTGGTACGCACCTTATCACGATTTAGCTGTAGTGCAATCATCCTGTTCTTTGGACGAATAGACAAAAATTTAGGACTATCAAGCAGTTCTCGTCCACCACAAAAGAACTCTACTCCTCAGCAGTGGATGCCGGACATCCACCGAAGGAGCAAGTATGGGAAAGCTGGAAGGTAAGGTCGCAGTCGTCACAGGTGGATCAAGCGGCATGGCGCTGGCGAGCGCCAGGCGCTTTGTTGAAGAAGGTGCCTACGTTTTCATCACGGGCAGGAGACAGGAGCAGCTTGATGAGGCTGTCAAGCTGATTGGCCGGAATGTGACCGGCGTGCGCGGTGACGCGGCCAACCTCGACGACCTCGACCGGCTGTTCGACACGGTCAAGCGCGAAAAGGGCAAGATCGACGTCCTGTTCGCAAGTGCTGGCACGGGCGAGGCCCTACCCCTGGGCGAGATTACCGAGCAGCACTTCGATGCGACCTTCGGCCTGAATGCGCGCGGAACGCTGTTTACGGTGCAGAAGGCGTTGCCGCTGTTCAACGATGGCGGATCGATCATCATGACCGGCTCCGTTGCTTCGATTAAGGGGTTTCCCGGTTTCGGCGTCTATGCCGCCAGCAAGGCAGCATTGCGCTCCTTCGCACGCACATGGCTCAACGAACTGAAGGGCAGGAATATCCGTGTCAACGTGCTGGGCCCGGGGCCAATCGCCACGCCCATGCAGGAAGAAGTCCTCACCCCGGAGGCGAAGAAGATGTTTGAATCGCTGATCCCGCGGGGAACGATGGGGCAACCGGAAGAAATCGCGACGGTTGCGCTGTTTCTTGCTTCCGACGATTCGAGCTTCGTGAATGGCGTGGAGTTGAATGTCGATGGAGGCTTCTCGGCTATCTGATAATCAGCGGATCTCGGTGAATGCATCATTGCCAATGCACTCACCGGGATCCGATAGGTAACAAGTCTTTAAGCGTCTGTAGACGAGCTTTCTTTCCGCCAGCAGGCTTTCGAAAAAAATCCACCTAAAAAACTTATGAATCCCGTCACGCGCTCAGCAATCTATTCCGATTGAGAACATTTCAATAGTTATTGAAATGTCAAAAGGATCAGAAAATCATGGGCAAACTCGACGGAAAAATCGCACTCGTCACCGGCGGCAACAGTGGCATCGGCCTCGCAACGGCAAAGCGCTTTGTGGATGAAGGCGCATATGTGTTCATCACTGGCCGACGTCAGAACTCGCTGGATGAAGCTGTAAAGACCATCGGCAAAAATGTCACCGCCGTTCAGGGCGATGTCTCCAATCTCGCCGACCTCGATCGACTCTTCGCTCAGATCAAATCCGAAAAAGGCAAACTCGACATCCTCTTCGCCAACGCAGGCGGCGGCGAATTCGTGACGCTCGAAAACTACACGGAAGAGCACTTCGACAAAACCTTCAATATCAATGTGAAGGGCCTCGTCTTCACCGTGCAGAAAGCGTTGCCGTTGCTGCCGGACGGAGCCACCATCGTGCTGAACGCATCCATCGTCTCCATCAAAGGCTTCCCCGCATTCGGTGTCTACAACGCCACCAAGGCAGCCGTCCGCTCCTTCGCGCGCACATGGACCAACGAGCTGAAAGACCGCAAAATCCGCGTCAACGTCGTCAGCCCGGGCCCCATTGACACACCCGCCATCGCCGCCATCACCGGCAACGATCCAGCTGCGGAAGAAGCATTCAAGACGCAAATCACGGCAGGCGTGCCTCTTGGCCGTATGGGCGAATCCGACGAGATCGCCAAGGCCGTCGTCTTCCTCGCCTCTGACGACAGCAGCTTTGTCGCCGGCGTGGAGCTCTTCGTCGACGGCGGCTTCGTAGCCGTGTAAACAATCCGTGAAAAGCCGGAGGCGGTTTCCCCTTCGCCTCCGGTACACTCTTTCTGCAACGCACCTGATTTGCAGCAGAGGAGGGCCCGCATTGGCCCGCTTTACCGGACTCATTGGTCTTGTCGTTTTACTTGGCGTCGCTTACGCCCTCTCCACCGACCGCCGTGCCATCCGTTGGCGCACCGTCGCCTGGGGCCTCTCCCTGCAAATCTTCTTCGCCTTCCTCGTCATCAAGTGGAGCTTCGGACAGCTCATCCTCGCCAAGGGCGCGGGCGCGGTAGCTGGTCTGCTCGCGCATTCGGTCGACGGCTCTTCCATGGTCTTTGGCAAACTCGGCGATCCCACCAGCCCGCTACAAGTCTTCGCCTTCGCCGTTCTACCCACCATCATTTTCGTGTCGGCATTGTTCGCCGTGCTGTATCACCTCGGCATCATGCAGGTCGTCATCCGTGGCATGGCATGGGTCATGCAGCGCACCATGGGCACCAGCGGCGCGGAATCCACCAACGTCGCGGCCTCCATCTTCATGGGCCAGACGGAAGCTCCGCTCACCATCCGCCCCTTCCTGAACAACGCCACCCGCTCCGAACTCATGACCATCATGACCAGCGGCATGGCGCACGTCTCCGGCGGCATCATGGCGGCTTACATCTCGTTCGGCATCCGCGCGCAGGACCTGCTCAGCGCCGTCATCATGACCGCGCCCGGCACCATCCTCATCGCAAAGATGCTCGTGCCTGAAACCGAAGTCCCCGAAACTCTCGGCACCGTCCACATCAAGAGCGAAGACGAACACAAAAACGAAAACCTCATCGGCGCCATCGCGCGCGGCACCATCGATGGCGGTCAACTCGCCTTCAACGTCGCCATCATGCTCATCAGCTTCCTTGCACTCGTGGGACTGCTGAACGGTATCCTTACCGGCATCCACAACATCATCGGCGTGCATCAGGTCGCGGGCCACAACGTCAGCTTCCCATCCACACTGAACTCCATCCTCGGCTTCTTCTGCGCACCCATCGCGTGGCTCATCGGCATCCCGTGGCACGACGCGCCCATCGTCGGCAACCTCATCGGCACCCGCGCTGTACTGAACGAGTTCATCGCCTACACCCAACTCGGCCAGCTAGCCAACGCGCATCAGATCAGCACGCGCACCCTCGCCATCGCCACCTTCGCGCTCTGCGGTTTCGCGAACCTTGGTTCCGTAGGTATGCAGATCGGCGGCATAGGTGCACTGATCCCCAACCGCCGCAACGAACTCGCCCGCCTCGGCATGCGAGCCCTCCTCGCAGGCACCATCGCCAACCTGATGAGCGCCTCCATCGTAAGCATGTTGATCCGCTAAGAGAAAAACACAAAGACAATCACAACGCTGGGGGACGATAGTCACGCGATAGGCAAGGGCCTCGCATAGGCGAAGCAATAGGCCTCGCGTAGGTGAAGCAATGGGGCCACGCATAGGGCGATGATCATTCTGAGCAAAGCGAAGAATCTCCCCGCACTTCGCATCACCACAGCCGCCCCATTCTTTCCGACCACAAACCCGGGTGCCCCAGGTTCGCGAAGCTAACCTGGGCCGAGCGGCAACGCCGCTCCATTCACGCGAAAGCGTGAACCAGCGAAACTCCCACGAACGAAGTTCATCACCCTGTATCTCAGCGAAGCTCAAACGGTCGAAGACCGTCATCCTGAACGAAGCGAAGCGGAGCTGAAGGACCTGCTTTCCTACACACCCGCTACAACGCACAAGGAAACCCAAAACGAACCATCAGCCAAAACCGAGTGCCCCAGGTTCGCGAAGCTAACCTGGGCATCGCTCCAAAGGAGCGATCAAACGACCGAAGGTCGTCTTCTCTCGGAAGGGGAAGGGCAGGGCTTCAGCCCTGCCGTAAGATCCGCCTGAACAAAGCGGCTTCAGCCGCTGAAGGAATATAACCAAAGCCAATCAAGGCTCGCGCCCTTCAGCACGAGGCCGTGGTGGTGGTGCCGCCTGTGCCTGAATCCTGCCCGTCTCATCGCTCTTCTCTCTGCGTCCGGAAAAAAACATCCATCCCAGCGCGACCAGCAGGAACAGCGGAAGCAACATCAATCCGAGGTAGTAAACCATCGCGCACCTCCAACCTTTTTGTTGGAGGCCCATCACAACACCGCCGTTGTCCTGCAGGCAGTTTCATGGCGCGATGCGGCAGTTATTACACCCTCACCAGCACCACGGTGATGTTGTCGCACCCACCGCGCTCATTCGCCAGATCCACCAGTGCATCGGCGCAAACCTGCAACTCGCTGTGACCGCCCTCGTTCAGCACCCGCGCAATCGCCTCATCATCCAGCTCGCGAATCAATCCATCCGAACACAGCAGAAACAAATCGCCCTGCATCAGTTCACACCGCATCACATCCGGTTGCACTTCCCCATGCGAACCCACGGCGCGCGTAATAATGTTCCGCAGATGTGACACGGAAGCCTCATCCTCCGTCATCAACCCCGCGCGCACCTGTTCATCCACAAACGAGTGGTCGTTCGTAAGCTGCTCCAGCACAGCCTGCCGCAGCCGATAACAGCGTGAATCGCCCACATTCACCACCCACGCTTCCTGCAGGTCGCGGCCAATCTCCAGTCCCACCAGCGTCGTTCCCATGCCGCGTAGCGACATATCCCGATGCGACTCCAGGAAGACCTCACTATTGGCTTCGATGGCCGCTCTCTCCAGCCGCCAGCGTGCAGGACGTGTATCGCGCTCAATCCGCGCTTTTTCCAGAAACACGCGAGCCGCCATGTGCGACGCCACTTCACCGCCCGCGGCTCCGCCCATGCCATCGCACACCACGAACAGCCCCGCCATCTCATCTGCGGCGCAGGCATCTTCATTGTGTCCGCGGCTGCGGCCCACGTCCGTCAGCATCGCGTATTCCACGTGTGGCCTCCGGCTCAATCCCGCAATCCAATCCCTGAGCATGTCCCGCTGGAGGTACCTTCCGTACTGCGCGAATCCGCGGCAAATGCTCTGCGTGCGGTCTACTGCCATCCCGAGCAACCCGGAAATCTTACTGCCGTTTCCGTGCCGCTTCAAACTCGTCGCCCGGCAACCACTCCATGCGCTCCGGCTGACTCATCACAATCCATCCCAACTCAAACCCAAAACGCGCCATGTGCGCATTGCCCGTGAAGTCCATCGAGTCAGAGTACACATCGGCGGGCGTGTGATATTTGTTCTGCCCAAAATCGCGCGACTGCTCGCGTCCCCATGCCTCGTCATGACCTACAAACATGCCGCCCTGCCCCAGCGAGAACGCCGGAATCCCCACGCGCGCCAGCGAGAAGTGATCGCTGCGATAGTACCCGCCGCCCGCATCCACACCGCCCTTGCGCAGCGTCAGGTTGTCATGCGCAGCCAGTGCCTCCAGCAGCGGATAAGCCGTCGTCCTCTGCGCTCCACCCGCGCCCACACCTGTCACATCGCCCAGCGGCAACAGTTCGTCATAGTTGATGTCCAGCGAAATATCCTTCGCCGGAACCGGCGGATGCATTCCCAGATACTGCGAACCCAGCAGCCCCTGCTCTTCCGCCGTCACCGCTGCAAAAATCACCGTCGACGGTGGCTGAATCTTCTTCTGTCCAAACGCCCGCGCCAGCTCCATCACGATCGCGGTCCCAGTTGCGTTGTCCGCAGCGCCGTGAAACACCGGATCACCCTTGCGCGTGCGATCAATACCGAAGTGGTCATAGTGCGCTGTGTACAGCACCGTGCGCCCCGGCTTCGCTCCCGTGATCTTGCCCACCACGTTCGCAGACTCGTATTCATGGACATGCGTAATCACATGCGCCTTCAGCCGCACCGGCAGCGGCTTCGCCTCAAAACCACGTTTGCCCGCCGCAGTAATCGCCTCATCTGCCGTCATACCAACCGTCGCGAACAACTTGTCCGCAACGTCGTGCGTGATCCAGCTTGCTGCCTTCAGCTTCGTATCCGGATCGTCGCGCAGATAGCTGTGCTCGCCGCTCCAAGAGTTCTGCACCACCTGCCAGCCATAGCTCGCCAGGTCCGAGCGATGCACAATCAGGCAAGCCACCGCGCCATGCCGCCCAGCCTCTTCAAACTTGTACGTCCAACGGCCGTAATAGGTCATGCTCTTGCCATTGAAGAACTTCGGATCGTCGCTGGTGGGTTCGTTCACAATCACCACCGCAACCTTGCCCTTCACATCAACATTCTTGTAGTCATCCCAGCCATACTCGGGCGCCACAATGCCATGCCCCACAAACACTAGCGGAGCATCAATCTCCGCCGTCGGCGTGTGCGTCTGGTTGTTCGCAACATAGTCCGTGCCAAAGGTCAGCTTCAAAGCCTCACCTTTCTCCGGCACCAGCGCAAACGTTGTCGAAGGATCGGTTTTCACTCCCACCAGCGGCACCTTCTGGAAGTAAGTGCCATGATCACCCGCAGGCTCCAGCCCCGCAGCCTTGAACTGGTCCGCAATGTACTGCGCGGCCTTCTCACCACCGGGCTGCCCTGGCGCACGGCCTTCAAAGGCATCGCTGGCCAGCGTCTTCACATGCAGCCGCAGCCGTTCCGCATCAACACTTTTTTCTTCCTGTTGCGCTGCATCCGGCAAAGTCAGATTCGCCTGCGCCACTATCGAAGGAACCACCAACAACGACGCAAAGGCCACAGCAGAAGCAAAACGCATCAGCACAGAATCTCCCAGGGGAAAGTGAAGGATGGATGACAAACGAAATCAGTGTATGCCAATCCCTGTCCCGCGAATTGCGTTTTCTTTTTGCTGGCAACACCAGCCAATTCCTCTCGGAAACAAACCCGGGTGCCCCAGGTTCGCGAAGCTAACCTGGGCCGAGCGGTAAAGCCACTCCATCCACGCGAAAGCGTGAACCCGCGAAACTCCCACGAGCGAAGTTCATCACCCTGTATCTCAGCGAAGCTCAAACGGTCGCAGACCGTCATCCCGCGAAGCTCAACGTCGAAGACATCATCCAGCGAAGCTCGAACGGTCGAAGACCGTCATCCTGAACGAAGCGAAGCGTAGCTGAAGGACCTGCATTCCTCCACACCCTCTACAACGCACCAGGAAACCCAAACAACCAGCACCCACAAACCGAGGCCGGGTGCCCCACATCTCGATTCTGAGATGTGGGCCGAGCAGCGAAGCTGCTCCATTCACGCGAAGCGTGAACCAGCAAAGCTCTCATGGCCAAAAACCGTCACGCTGAGAAAACCTGTCAAGCCCCACCCTTCATAACCCAAACAATCCAAATCACTTCCGCGTGCCGATAATTTCCCCAAAAACCGCTACAATAGAGGGTGACATGCAGGAGCGCGCATAGGCCTTGGCGGGCGGCTGCTAACTCCAGCAGAATGACGATTTTGCGTATAACCCCAATCGTATGACGATTTTAGGGACACCAGCGCGCTAAGTCCTTCCGCATGACGATTTTAGAAATTTGAGGGGGGAGGGGGGTACCCCACCACTCACCCCGGCAGGGACACTGCGTGCCAACCATCACCGAAGCAGAAATCAAAACGAACCTCACCAGCGAAACCATTCATAGGCCAAAAATCGGCTTCGTCTCGCTCGGCTGCCCCAAGAACCTCGTCGACTCCGAGGTCATGATGGGCATGGTTCACCACGCAGGCGCGCAGCTCACACCCGCCGCGGAAGACGCCGACATCATCGTCGTCAACACCTGCTCCTTCATCGACTCCGCCAAGCAGGAGAGCGTCAACACCATCCTCGAGATGGTGCAGCACAAGACCGAAGGCCGCGCCAAGCGCCTCATCGTCACCGGCTGCTTGGTCGAACGCTACCGCGACGAGATCCAGAAGAACATCCCCGAAGTCGACGCCGTCCTCGGTACCGGCGAACTCGACGACATCCTCGCCGCCGCAGGTCTCACACCAAAGCCAGTCCCGAACAACAGCCCCTTCAACATCCTCTCCGGCTTAACCGCTTCGGCTCCGGCCATTCTGAGTGAGTCAGCGCGCAACACCTCTTCGCCTGTCATTCTGAGCGGAGCGAAGAATCCCGGCGACGCCGCGCAGCAGCAAGCCGTTCAAACCCTTCCAGCCACAAATCGGGTGCCCCAGGTTCGCGAAGCTAACCTGGGTTCATCGCGCAACAGCGCGATCCCGACGCTGGACACGGCAACAGAGCCTCACGGCCAGTCCACGCCTTCGGAAGGGCAGGGCTTCAGCCCTGCCGTAAACCCCGCCCAGCAAGACGGGGCTTTAGCCCCTGAGGGTATTCTGGTCGACCGCGCCTCCAGCGCAGTCCGCAAGCACAGCCAGCTCGAAGTCCCAGAACAAATCTCCCGTCCCGAAGGCGACCTCCGTGAGAAGCAGGGCCGCTTTCGCCGCGACGACTGGGACGGCGCAACCGCCGAGCTGCCCAGCTACCTCTACTCCGACGAGACACCGCGCATCCTCAGCACACCGCGCGCCTCGGCCTACATCAAGATCGCCGAGGGCTGCGATCATCCCTGCGGCTTCTGCATCATCCCGCAGCTACGCGGCAAGTTCCGCTCGCGACGCATCTCCTCCATCCTCAACGAGGCGGAGAACCTGGTGAAGCAGGGCGTCCGCGAGATCACCCTCATCGGCCAGGACACCACCTGCTACGGTGAAGACCTCGGCATGAAGGACGGCCTCGCGATGCTCCTCGAAGCCCTCGCGACGCTGGAGGTCGAAGGCATCGGCCCCATCAAGTGGCTCCGCTTCCTCTACGCCTACCCGAACAAGGTCACTACCAAACTGCTGGAGACCATCGCGGCGCACGACAACATCGCCAGGTATCTCGACGTTCCCCTGCAGCACGCTTCGCCAACCGTCCTCAAGCGGATGAAGCGCGGCGGCAGCGGCGACATCTTCCTCCGTATGCTCGACAAGGCACGCACCATCGTTCCGGACATCGCCATCCGCACCAGCTTCATCGTCGGCTTCCCCGGCGAAACGGACGAGGAGTTTGCCGAACTGGAGTCCTTCATCAAGGCCGCTAAGATCGACTGGCTCGGCGTCTTCTCCTACTCCGACGAGGAAGGCTCACCCGCCTTCGACCTCGGCGACAAGGTGCCCAAGCGCACCATCGAATCCCGCCGCCGTAAGCTGATGCGCACCCAGCTCAAGCTCAGTGCCAAGGCCCGCGCCGCGCAGGTCGGCCAGGTAGTGGAAGTGCTGGTGGAAGGCCCCTCCGAGGAGACAGACCTCCTCTGGCAGGCCCGCACCCTCCAGCAAGCCCCCGAGATCGACGGCCACGTCCTGCTCAACGACTTCGGCGACCACGAAGCCCTGATACCCGGCACCTTCTACCAAGCCGAAATTACCGAAGCCCACGACTACGACGTCGTCGCCAGGATCATCGAGTAATTATTGCGCTGAAGGAGCGCGGGTGAACCGCGTATCCTCGACTGACATCGGGCCAAAGGCCCGAGCTATCTTAGCCTAGGGCGAAGCCCTAGGTTCACGACCTCACCAAGACTACGAAGGGCTGAAGGCCCGCGCTAAAGGATCACCACCACATGGCAACACCCGCAGACGCAGATATCGTTCTCAAGCTCTACGACCTCCGCCGCGAAGAGGTAATGCGCAAGGCGCGCAACTACGTCGGTATGGAGTTCTGGCCCGCGAACGTGGACGAGTTCCGCGAGATCCACAAGCCCACGAACCCCAACAACGTCTTCTGGCGCCAGGTCATCAGCTTCTACGAGATGATCGCGCAGCTTCCTCTCCACGGAGCGGTCGATACCGAACTCTTCCTCGCCACGCAGGGCGAAGGCGTCTTCCTGCGCGCCAAGTTCGCCGAGGTCTCCGAGGAAGCCACCGGCAACACCTTCATGCCCAACACCAAGAAGCTGATCGACAGCAGCGAGAAGGCGCAGGCGCAGTTTGAGGCCGTCAGGAAGCAGCTTCTCGCACGCCGTGCGCAGGTCGTCGCAGCCAAGGCATAACCCGCAGCATCCAATACTTGTTATGGCAACCAAAACACTCCGCTGTCCCACCTGTAGAACACTGATCACCGAGAAGGGCGATGACTTCCCCTTCTGCAGTGACCGCTGCCGCCGCATTGACCTGGGCAAGTGGGCCAGCGGAGACTACAAGATCACCTCGCCCATCCTTGACCCCGACCTGCTGGAAGACCTGGAACGCGAACAGCAGCGCAAGTACGAGAACTAAGGCCCAAGTGAGCGACATTCCCGACGCACAGCACGACACCATCACCCGCGACGAGGTCCTGTCCGCCGCACACCTTCCCGGTGTGAAGCGCACACGCTGGGCATGGATCGTAGGCACCTTCTTCGGCGCAGGCTTCCTCAAACCCGGTCCGGGAACCTACGGCTCCGTCGCCGCTGTCATCCTCTGGTTCGTGGTGGCGCGGCATGTGCCCTTCCACTGGCTGCCGCTCATCACACTGGCCATGGCCGCAGCGGCAACCGCTATCGGCATTCCAGCAGCCACCCGTGTAGCCCGCGAGAGTGGCCGCAAGGACCCGCAGATCGTGGTCATCGACGAGGTCGCAGGCCAGTGGCTCACGCTGGTCTTCTGCCTGCCCTCCATGCCGTTCGCGCTGCTGGGGCTGCTCTGCTTCCGCGTGTTCGACATCCTCAAGCCACCACCGGTACGCCGCCTGGAGCGTCTTCCCGAAGGCACCGGCATCGTGGTGGATGACCTTGCCGCCGGCGTCTACGGACTGATCGTCCAGACACTCCTGCAGCAGGGTTTCATCATCTACCACCTAATCCAGAGCACACCGAAGCACTAGCTACGTTGCAAGTGCCACCATCGCGGCATACCCTGAAGAGTGATGACGTTGCTCTCCCATCTCCGCAGCCACGCCGACCCCAACGCACCGCACCTTGACCGGATAACCCCCGCCGCAGCGATGCCGGACGGTGTCGTGGACATCTACGGTGCGCATCTGGCCGACACCACACGTCCCCTCATCACCATCGGCGACACCCCCGCCGCACTAAGCTTCACCTCACCCTCGCGCGTCAGCATCCGCGTACCGGATGGCTCCATCTCCGGTGATGTGGTCGTGCGTATCCACGATCACCACAGCAACTCCCTGCCGCTGAACGTCGCGGTGCCGATCGCGGACAACCTGCACCCCATCGCCAGCCCCGCCGTGGACAGCGAAGGCAACATCTACGCCACCTTCTCCGGTACACGTGGGCAGGACGTACCGGTGTCCATCTTCCGCATCGACCGCGACTACCAGATGCGCCCCTTCGTGCGCGGTCTGCAGAACGCCAGCGCACTCGCCTTCGGTCCCAATGGCCACCTGTACTGCTCCTCGCGCTCGGAGGGCACGGTCTACCGCATCAATCCCGACGGCGCGTCGGTGCAGTTCGCCGAAGGCATGGGCATCGCCACTGGACTGGCCTTTGACGACAGCGGCAACCTCTACGTGGGCGATCGCAGCGGCACCATCTTCAAGCTGGATACGCAGGGCAGCGTGTTCGTCTTCGCCACGCTGGAACCGTCCGTATCGGCTTACCATCTCGCCTTCCTGAGTGACGGGACGCTGCTGGTCACCGGCCCCACCACCAGCAGCAATGAGGCGATCCACGCCATCTCACCGGATGGGGAGGTGAGCACGTGGTATCGCGGCCTGGGACGTCCGCAGGGTATGGCTATCGATACGCAGGACAACGTGTATGTCGCCGCGTCGCTGCATGGCGAACGCGGTATCATCCGCATCACGCCACAGAGGGAAGCATCGGTGGTACTCAGCGGCGCGGGCCTTGTGGGATTAGCCTTCACCGAACGTGGCGAAGCGGTGCTGGCTACCAACAGCGCGTTATATACCGTGGACCTTGGCGTGGAAGGACGGTTGAGCCGCTGACATGGCCACTGACCCAACACCCAGCATGATTGCGGAGATTATCGCCGTGGGCAGCGAGATGCTCACGCCTTACCGGCAGGACACCAACTCGCTCGCCATGACGGCGGAGCTGAACAAGCTCGGCGTCACCGTTGCCTTCAAGACCATCCTCGGCGATACCTTCCAGCATCTTGTGGATGCCGCGAAGATCGCACTTACGCGCGCCGATATCGTGCTGTTCTCCGGCGGTCTTGGACCAACGGAAGATGACCTCACGCGCGAAGCTGTCGCAGGCGCACTTGGCGTCGGGATGACACGCAACGCAGTCGTTGTAGAAGCATTGAAGCAGCGCTTTGCCAAGCGCGGCATGATCATTCAGGAGATCAACTTCAAGCAGGCTGACGTGATCGATGGCGCCAGGTTGCTGCCCAACGCCAATGGCACCGCCCCGGGCCAGTGGATTGCCACGGAGTACGATGGCAAACCGCGCTACATCGCTCTGTTGCCCGGGCCGCCGAAGGAACTGCTGCCGATGTTTGTGGAGCAGGTGCGTCCTCGGCTGCAGCAGGTGATCCCGCGGTTACACATTGCGTATCGCTGGCTGCGCATGGCCGTGGTGCCGGAGAGTGAAGTGGACGCGCGCACCTCGCCCATCTACCTTTCCTATCCCGATGTCAGCACCACCATTCTCAGCACGGGCGGCGAGATCCAACTGCACTTCCAGTGCGCAAAACCCACGCTGGAAGAGGCGCAGGAACGCGTGGATGAAGTGCTCTCAAAGTGTGAGCACGAGATGATGGACTTCGTCTTCTCTGCAGATGGCGAATCTCTGGAGCAGGTCGTGCTGCTGATGCTGGGCATGCGTAACCTATCACTGTCTGCGGCGGAGAGTTGCACCGGCGGCCTGATTGCAGAACGGCTTACTGCCATCTCCGGATCGTCACGCTCGTTCCTTGGCGGAGCGGTTGTGTATTCCGACGAGTTGAAGACACTCTTCGCCGATGTGCCGAAGGAACTGATCCAGCAGCACGGTGCGGTGAGTGATCCCGTGGCCAGGGCGCTTGCGGAGGGTATTCGCGAGCGCATTGGATCGGATCTGGCGATTGGTGTTACGGGTATTGCAGGTCCTGGCGGAGCGACCCTGAACAAGCCTGTAGGCCGCGTTTACATTGCGCTTGCCGATGCCGACGGCACGGAAGTGCTTGAGCTGAACCTGAGCGGCGACCGTGAACGCATCCGCTGGTTTGCTTCGCAATATGCGCTGGTGATGCTACGGCAGAAACTGCTGTAGGCAGGGGTACCCCCTCCCCCTCTGTTTTTTCTAAAATTGTCTTTCTACTGGAGTTACGGCGCGAGTGTCGCTAAAATCGTCTGTCCATTAGGTTTAGGGGCAAAATCGTCTTTCTAAAGCCTTTAGCTGTTAGCTTTTGGCTCTTAGCTTTCCTCTTGTTTCTATTTTAGTGGTTTGGTGGAAATAACATGCCAACTCTATTTCTTTTGGTTTGTTGAGGTTGGGTGGGTTCAGGGCTTGACAGGTTCCTGCCCGTTTCTCAAACCAGCATCCAGATCGCTCCTGATGGGGCGATACCCAGGTTAGCTTCGCGAACCCTGGGGCGCCCGTTTGTTCTGGTCTTGCTACACTCTACCGAGTCATGACCCCGACCGTACTTTGGATCGTTACGTTGCTGGTTGCCTATCTGTTGGGGTCGATTCCCACAGGCTATCTGCTTGTCCGCTTCTTCCGGCATGAAGATGTTCGCGCTACGGGGTCCGGCAACATTGGCGCAACCAATGTGGCACGCTCCGGCGGTAAGGGACTTGGTATTGCAACGCTGGTGCTGGATGCATTGAAGGGCGCAGTCGCGGTTTCATTTGCATGGCACATGGCACAGCGCATCGGCTTTCCGAGCGGCTATGACCTTGAGGCGATGGCTGGCCTGTTCGCCGTCCTTGGCCACATGTACACGGTGTGGCTTGGCTTCCGTGGCGGCAAAGGCGTTGCCACGGCCCTGGGTGTGTTTCTATACCTGATGCCGACGGAGACGTTGTCTGCCGTGGTGATTTTCGCCATTGTCTTCGCACTTACGAAGTACGTATCACTTGCGTCCATCGTCTCCGCTGCAGGACTTGCTGTATTGTGCCTGATCTTCGACACGCGGCATCAGATCCTTGTGGACGTTGTCTACGTTGCGATTCCGCTGCTGGTCATTGTGAAACATCACGCGAATATCTCGCGGCTGCTGAACCGCACCGAACCCAGATTCGGTGCAAAGAAAAAGGAAGCATGAGCAGGATTGCAATTCTGGGAGCGGGTGCATGGGGTACTGCACTGGCCCTATCGCTGGCACGCCAAAAGAAACATGAACTGACACTGTGGGCACATACGCCCTTGCATGTGGACGCGATGGTTGCAACGCGCGAGAACAAGCAGTTTCTTCCGGGCTACACGTTGCCTGAGGATCTCCGCATCTCCAAAGACCTGCTGCAAACGGCACAGGAGCATGACATTCTGCTCTGCGTTACTCCATCAGAATTTGTTGGTGATACGGCGTGTTCCATTGCGCCTGTGCTGCGCGAAGATCATATCTTCGTCTCTGCATCGAAAGGTCTGGAGAACGAGACCTTTCGTCGCATGAGCGAAGTGGTAGCAGCGGCATCGCCTGTTCGCTTTGCGACTCTGGGTGGACCTTCCTTTGCAAAAGAAGTTGCCGCGGCGTTGCCGACGGCGATCGTGCTGGCATCAAAAGATGCTGAAGCCGCACAGCAGTTGCAGCGCGATTTCTCCTCCGACTCATTGCGCGTTTACGTGAACGATGATGTCACCGGTGTTGAGCTGGGTGGCGCGTTGAAAAATGTTATTGCGCTGGCAGCAGGCGTTGTTGCGGGTCTGGAATTAGGACACAATGCAGCCGCGGCTCTGATCACACGCGGCATGGCAGAGATGACTCGGCTTGCGGTTGCGTCGGGAGCAAGGCCGGAAACGATGGCAGGTCTCGCAGGCTATGGTGATCTTGTTCTCACCTGCACCGGATCGCTTTCCAGAAACCGCACGGTGGGTGTGGAGCTTGGCCGAGGAAGAAAACTTCCTGACATCATCGCAGGATTGAATGGCAAGGTGGCGGAAGGTGTTCGCTGCACCAGGGCCGCACTGGGGCTGGCTGCAAAGTTAAATATTGAAATGCCCATCACGCAACAGATGTACGCCGTTCTGCATGAAGACAGGCCGCCACTGGATGCTATTCGTATGCTGATGACGCGACCAGGGCGCAGCGAGTAAGTTACTGGCTGCCACTTAGAAGCGACTTATTGCGTCATAGGCAACCTTTTAAGTCCGGAAATTCGATATCGGAAACAATCGTTTCGTGGACTACTTACCCCGTTTTCACGGCATCTCTTCTATTTAGTCAGGAATCCGTCGGGCATTGGACCTATGTGCCAAAGACAGAACCCTTCCTTAGGAGAGTTATGAAACACGATGGAAATCGTTTCTTTCGACTCGGTGCCGCAGCCATTATTTCCGGTATTTTTGCCTGCAGTTTCAGTGTTCATGCACAGGAATTAAATCCCACGGGGGACCCGCAGACGTCGCGCACGGGCATTCAGAATGGCGGTCGCCCGGTAGGTGAACTCAATGGGCAGCCTCTCTATCGCGTGAATGTCGTCCGCCGCAATCTGGACGCGGTGAATTATCTGCATCGTAGTGGTGACACAAAGCTGGATATGATCGGCACTGTTCTGCTGCCGAATGCAAAAGGCAACGCGAAGGTAAGCAGCGGCAAAGGACGTATCACCGTTGACCTGGATGTGGACCGTCTTCCTCCGGCAAATGGTTTTGGCCAGGAGTATCTGACTTATGTTCTATGGGCCATTACTCCGGATGGCTCTCCTGCAAACCTGGGTGAGATGCTACCAAGTGGCGGCAAGCAGCGTGTGCAGATGCAGGTGACCGTGCCATTGCAATCGTTTGGACTCATCGTGACGGCGGAGCCTTACTTCGCGGTCAAGGTTCCGAGTGACGTGGTGGTTATGGAAAACCACGTGATAGAAGGTAAGACCAACGGTGTCATTGAACATGTGAATGCGCATTACACACTGCTACCCAAAGGTATCTATGCGCAGACAGATGGATCGAAGACCGTCTTCCGCCCGATAACTCGCGACGAACATAGTCCGCTGGAACTGTATGAGGCGCATAACGCGTACCAGATTGCTCTGCTTGCCGGCGCGGACAAGTATGCACCTGACATTATGGCGAGGGTGAAACAGAACCTGGACAGCGCGGATGCGATGGATCAGGCCAAAAAGCGCGACGAGAAAATGCTGATCACGCTGGCGCGCGAAGCGGTACAGCGCGCCGAAGATGCCCGCGTCGTAACCCTGCGGAAGCGCGAACAAGAACGACAGCTTGCGGAAGTGAACGCACGCAAGAATGCACAAGTGGCCGCTGCGGCAGCAACTCTGGCAGCGCAGCAGCAGGCCATGAATGCAGAGCGTGCTCGAACTGCAGCAGATCGTGAAGCAGCAGAACGTGCACGCGCAGAGGCCGATGCCGCTTCAGCAAATGCAGCCGCTGCAGCAGCGCAGCAGAATGTGGTGGCGATGCGTCGCAAACTGCGTGCGCAACTGAATTCCGTACTGGCAACCCAGGAGACACCGCGCGGACTTGTGGTCACGCTGGGCGATGTTCTTTTCGACACGGCAAAGAGCACGCTCAAACAGAACGCGCAGATATCGCTGGCGAAGGTCTCCGTCATCCTGCAGCAATACCCCGACCTGAAGCTGCAGATTGAGGGCTACACCGATTCCGTGGGCAGCGACAACTACAACCTGAAGTTGAGCGAGGACCGTGCCGATTCCACCAAAGCATTTCTCATCAACAATGGAGTGAATCCCGAGAATGTTTCCTCGCTGGGGTTCGGTAAGGCAAACCCTGTGGGGGATAATGCGAACGCTGCCGGCAGAGCGCAGAATCGCCGCGTTGAAATGGTGGTTTCCGGCCCCTCCATTGGCGTGAAGACGCAGGCAGAACCAGCTCCCACCCATTAACGACAACCGCATAACCACCGCAAAACGGGCTGCCTGGGAGGTAGCCCGTTTTGCATTCCCTGATGATTGCTTGCAGGTGCAGCACGACGGCTGTTTTACTCAAGGACATGGGTATCAGCATTCGCGATCGCATTGCATTCGTCACCGGCGCCAGCGCAGGTATTGGAAAGTCAACGGCATTGGCACTCGCAAAAGAAGGCGCGAAGCTGTTGCTATGCGCGCGTTCCACGAATGCACTGGATGCCATGCGCGATGAACTTCAGCAGGCCGGGGCGCCTGCGGTGCATACGTTTGCGCTGGATGTGCGCGATCGCAGCGCAGTGGCAAACGCCATTGCCCATCTTCCTGAAGCGTGGCGCGCCGTGGACATCCTGGTAAACAATGCAGGACTGGCGCGGGGCCTGGAGAAGTTCTATCTCGACAACATTGACCACTGGGAAGAGATGATCGACACGAACACCAAGGGCCTGTTGTATGTGACGCGCGCGATTCTTCCGGGCATGGTGGAACGCAATCGCGGGCATGTGGTGAATCTTGGCTCCACGGCTGGATGGACGGCGTATGCAGGCGGCAGTGTGTATTGCGCGACCAAGGCAGCGGAAAAGATTCTGTCAGAGGGCATTCGCATTGACCTGATGGGGACGGCCGTGCGCGTTACCAGCGTTGATCCTGGCATGGTGGAGACGCGATTCAGCGAAGTGCGCTTTGGCGGTGACAAAGAGCGCGCAGCCAAGGTCTATGCCAACACCACGCCGCTGATACCGGACGATGTGGCGGACGCCATTGTCTGGGCCGTGACGCGGCCTGCGCACGTGAATGTCTCTTCGCTCCTGCTGACGTCCATTGACCAGGCGAATGCCGTGACAATTCACCGTCGGAATCCGTAGCATAGTGCACGAGTCCTTTCGGGCTCCATCACCGTCCAATCGGCATATCATGCGCATGTTGACCAATGAGAGATTACTGTCCGCCCGTGTGCGTGGCTTGAATGCGCCTGCCCTGGCGCTTGCATGCGTTCTGCTGCCCGGTGCTGCCCTGGCACAGGGTGCCAACGCTTCCCTGTCCGGCATTGTCCACGATCAGACGGGTGCGGTGGTGCCCGGAGCTCACATTAAGCTGACCGATGCAAACCGCGGCACGGTACGCAGCGTGGACAGCAACAATGCAGGCGTTTATGTGCTGCCGCAGATCGCACCGGGCGATTACGTGCTGCAGATCACGTCCGCAGGCTTTGCCACCACGGAGCAGAAGCTGACGCTGACCGTGGGACAACATGCAGCGCTGGATGCCGGGCTTCGGGTAGAAGCCTCTGCCAGCGTTCAGGTAGAGACAACGCCGGAGACGGAGATTGAACGCGAGGATGCATCGCTGTCCACCGTTACAGGTCCGCGCGCCATCCGCGAGTTACCGCTCAATGGCCGCGATCTAACGCAGCTTACGTATCTTTCGCCGGGCGTGGTGATGTCCCGCCGATTGAATCCGGATTCGCAGGGACTGGGCAAGCAGATCAGCATCTCCGGTCGTCGCACCAACCAGGTGGCATTCCTGCTGGACGGCACGGATGTAAACGATGCCTATAACAACACACCCGGCGGCGCCAGCGGCACCATCCTGGGCGTGGATTCCGTAGGACAGTTCCGTGTGCTGGTCAGCGGCTATGGCGCAGAATTCGGACGCACCGGCGGTGGCGTCATCGACGAGATCACACGCAGCGGAACATCGCAGCTGCACGGCAGCGCATTTGAATTTGTGCGCAACTCCGCGATGGATGCAAAGAACTACTTCGACTCTGCGTCGCTGCCCATCCCGTCCTTCAGCCGCAACCAGTTTGGCGGATCGCTGGGTGGGCCCATTTCAAAACGCGATTTCTACTTTGGCAACTACGAAGGTCTGCGTCAGAACCTGGGCGTGACCACGAGCGCGCTGGTACCGAATGCCACCGCACGCGCCACCGCCGTGGCCAACGTACAACCGTTTCTGGCGATCATCCCTACGCCAAACAGCACGGTCTTCACCGATGGCACGGGATACTTCAAGACCACCAATACCAATCGCACCACGGAAGACTTTTTCGTACTGCGCTACGACCATCAGCATTCGGAACGCACCAACTGGTTCGCGCGCTACCAGTTTGACAACGCGAATGCATACACGCCGGATTCGCTGCAGATTTCTCAAGCGCACAATCGTTCGCGCACGCAGTACCTGACCGGCCAGATGACGCACAGCTTCAACGACCACCTGGTGAACGCAGCACGCGTTGCTTATAACCGTTCGTACTACACGCTGGAATACACCTTCATCAAGAACATCCCGGATTCGTTGTCTTTCGTCTCCGGCAGGCCTTTCGGATCCATCAGCGTGACGGGGCTTGCGATGATTGGGCCCATGCGCTTTGGCCCGAATGTGAACCAGCTTAACCTGTTTCAGGGCGCGGACGATCTGACATGGACGATAGGCCGCCACACGCTGGCCTTCGGTGTGGATGAGAAGCAGATCATCTTTCCGCAGGAAGCTGCACAAAGCCAGAACGGTTTCTACCAGTTCACCTCCGTCGCAAATTTCATGGCGGGGGCGGCTTCGAGTGTCGAAGTGGCGCTGCCCGGTTCGAATCCGCAACGCAAGTGGCGGCAACACATGGACGCAGCGTATGTAACCGATACATGGCGCGCCACCGATGCACTGACACTGACCGGCGGCATCCGTTACGAACACACCAGCGTTCCCAACGAAGTTAACGGATTACAGGCCACGGTGCGCAATGTGCTGCTGGATACCGCGGATACGCTCGGGCCCATGTACACCGATCCGTCCAAGCTGAACTTCGCTCCACGGCTCGGCTTCGCCTATGTTCCGGGTGAAAAGAACACCAGCATCCGCGGCGCATTTGGAATCTACTTCGATCCGTTGTGGACAGACTTCTACCTGAATGCGGGCAGCCGCCAGCCACCGTTCTTTACAGTAGGCGGCGTGAAGACGGGAACACCAATCACCTTCCCCAATACCAACATCACTCCATCGAACTTCAGCCTGGGACGCATCGACGTTGTCCAGTACAACCCAGCCTCACCTTACGTGATGCAGTGGAACCTGAGCGTCCAGCAGCAACTGCACCGCGGACTTTCGTTCACGCTGGCCTACGACGCCAACCGCGGCGTACACGATCAACGCATCGTGGACGAGAACCAGTCGCTGCCAACCTATGTGAACGGCCGCAAGTTCTTCCCAGTCGGATCGAAGGTGCGCAATCCGAACTTCACAGCCATCCGTTACAAGAAAACGGATGGCCTCTCCAGCTACAACGCCTTGCAGGCGGTACTGGCATGGCAGTGGCGCAACATCCTGCAACTTCGCTCCACCTACATCTGGGGCAAGAGCATCGACACCAGCTCGCTGGTAACGGCGCAGGGCTCTGAGAACGATGTGCCGCAGGACCCCGACTCGCTGGCTGCAGAAAAAGGTCTCAGCAACTACGACCTGCGCAATTACTCCTCGACGTTCCTGACAGCAAACCTGCCGCGCTTCCGTGGCCCGAAACTTCTCTCCGATGGCTGGCAGTTCAATGCCATTGCCATCCTGGCTTCGGGCGCGCCCTTCTCTGCTCTTGTGAGCTATGACAGTGCACGCGCCAACTTTGGCACCGGGCCGTCTCCGGAGAGGCCGGACCTTGTCCTGGGGCGCAGTTCCAACCTCATCAAGGGCGGGCCGGTTCAATACTTTGACCCCACCGCATTCTCACTGCCCGCACCCGGCTACTACGGCAACCTGGAACGAAACACAATGATTGGTCCCGGGCTGGTCTCTGTGGATACGGCGCTGGCGAAGAACTTCCGCTTCAGCGATCGCATGCGGCTGCAACTGCGGGGCGAGGTGTTTAACCTGCCTAACCGTCCGAACTTCGGCATACCATCGCAGCGCAACGTATTCACCACGACAGGCCGTGTGGCCAGCGCCGGAACCATTACGACAACACTTACATCCAGCCGGCAGATTCAACTGGGTGCACGCTTCGATTTCTAAGGGATTGAATGCACTAGAGCCTGTTATGAGCACGAACGAAAACTCCAGACCGACTCTCTCCGTGGCAATGATTGCCACCAACGAAGAGAAGAACCTGCCCCGCACACTGGCCGCCTTGCAGGGATGGGTGGATGAGATCGTCATTGTCGACTCCGGATCGAAGGACCGGTCGCCGGAAATCGCCGTCCAGTATGGCGCGAAGCACAGTTACAACCGCGACTTCAAAGGCCACGCCGAGCAGAAGAACATTGCCATTGCACAGTGCACCGGCGATTGGATACTGCTGCTGGATGCCGATGAAGTGGTCACCCCGGAACTTGCGGTTGAGATTCAACATGCGTTGCGCAGCACCGCGGTAAATGCCTTCTGGATGCCGCGACTGAACATCTTCATCACACGGTGGATGCGTCACGGCGGCCTGTTTCCAGACGAGAAGCTGCGTCTGTTCCGCCGCGGTATGGCCACGGTGGACGAGAGCATTGGGCCGCACGGCACACCGCAGTACAACGCGGATAAAGGTCACCTGAAGCACCATCTGCAGCACTATGGTTACCCGGACTTCGCCAACTATCTTGACCACATGAACGAATACTCCACCGGCACCGTGGCCGCACTGTCACGACGTAAAGCCGGAACACCGAACTGGGCGCTGCTGGCGCAGTCGTTCCTCAACCCGTTTTTCGGATGGGTGAAGAACTACATCTTCCGTTTAGGCTTTCTGGATGGCCCGGAAGGCCTGATCTTCCACCTGAACCACGCCGTCTACGCCCACTGGAAATACGTGAAGGTGTGGGAGGCGCGGAAGAAGGCGGCACAGTAATATCGCGGATTCTGCCCCTGTTCGCAGGAGAAGAATCCCAACAGGTTCAGCCGCGGCTAGGCGTTTGAAAATTCCTCTTAGGAAACCGGAAACGCCTTCACCAATTGCAGCATCGTCGGGATTCTTCGCTACGCTCAGAATGACGAACTTCGTTCGTATGAGCTTCGCTTTGCGAAGCTGGTTCAGTTTGGTGGCCGAAAACATTCTGGAGTATCGGCGCGATGGGATGCATCGGGATTCTTCGCTTTGCTCAGAATGACAATGCTGCTTAATGCGTGTGGAAGATCTTGCGATTGATGTCCGGCCAGAATTCCTTGAACGTGTAACCGGCACCGTCGATCAGGGCGCTGGTTAGCCACTTCTGTCCCACCTTCGTCCACGTGCGATAGCGTGTTGGGTAGTACAGCGAAGAGATACCGGCTGCCGCTCCGGCGCCGATGATCTCTGAATAATTCGGCATGGCATTGCCGTCGTCCGTACGCGAGACGAAGATACGGGTGGCTCCATAGAGCGCCCGGCGCTTGAAACCGCCGTGGCCCAGGGTGTAATACCGCGGGTCCTGATGAAACACGACCGGCATGGCACCCGCCACCATAAAGTTTTCACTGGCGGTGTCAGCCAGGCCATGCCAGTAATACCGTGCGTAGCCCTTCACGCCCTGGTGAAACTCCGGATACGAGTTGCCGTACATGGCGAAACCGGCTGTAAATGCAGCAAGTACAAAGCTGGAGTAATCAAAGGAATTGCGCCCCGCCAGCACAAACTTTTCCTTTACTGACATGGGAGGTAACTGGGTATCGGCGGATACGGCGCTGAAATTCGGCATGATGCCCAGAATGCGCTGTGTCTGCTGCGGTCCGGCGGACTGGTTCGCATTCGTCTGTCCAGCGCTGGTTTTCTGCGGATCCTGCGCCTGAGGATCAGAATTTCTTCCCGGGGCATCCGGCAGGCTGGACGATTCGGTTGCCAGATCCACCGGTCGGGCTATCGCCACGACCACATTGTCGTTTGAGGGAGTCTGCACAGGAAGGTCTGCCTGCTGTGCAGGCAGAGCAGCGGTAGTACACGCCAATGCAAGCAGTACAGGCGCAAAACGACTACGAATCATAACTTGGGTCACAAAGGTTAAAGACGGAAAATCCCTTCCTAAGATGCAGAAACATCATTAAAAAGCTAACCGTGGCGTTAATTGGACACCAGGTTGCGCAACAGGAAAAGAACATTTGCCGGACGCTCCGCCAGCCGTCGCATGAAATAGGGATACCAGTCCGTCCCAAAGGGAAGATAAATCCGTACGCCATAACCGCGGCGCACCAGATCCCGCTGCAATTCCCGCTTCACGCCATAGAGCATCTGAAACTCGAACGCGGACCGCGGGATATTGTGTTCTGCGGCGAATTGCTCCGTTGCCTGCACCATCGCGGGGTCATGCGTGGCGATGCCGCAGAAAACACCCGAGGGCAACATTGTCTGCATCAACCGCACATAATTCGCGTCCACGTCTGACTTGGCCGGGAAGGCAACGTCACCCGCTTCTTTATAAGCGCCTTTGCAGAGCCGGATGCGAATGCCCTGCCGCAGCAGGCGTGCCGCGTCCTCTGCCGTGCGGTACAAATAGGCCTGCAGCACGGTTCCCACGGCGCCGGGATACTGCTGCGCCAGCCGTTCCGTCAGGGCGATAGTCGCCTCAGTGTACGGCGTTCCTTCCATGTCGATGCGGACGAAGTTCCCCACGTGCGCGGCGTGCGCCACAATGTCGCCCGTGGTGCGCTCCGCCAGTTCCGCCGAAACATCCATGCCTACGCCGGTCAGTTTCAGGCTGACATTTGCGTTGAGCCCTGCGGTCATGATGCCTTCCAGCAGGCGGTGATAGATGTCGGCGGCGGCAACCGCCTCGGCTTCCGAACGGACACTCTCGCCGAGTGCATCCGCGGTCACGGCGAATCCCTGGGCGTTCAGATCGCGGGTCACGCGAAGCGCGTCTTCCACGGTTAGCCCGGCGACAAAGCGGCTGGAAAGCCTGCGACCGGGAGCCGATCGCTCCATGATGCCGCGCATAGTGTTGTTCTGGGAAAGAGAGATCAGGAAAGAGCGAAACATCTTTTGGAAAGTCTCATCGGCAGGGGTGGGTATGTCAAATCACACAGCCTGGGACATATGTGGCCGCAGGCTCTGAAGTTATGTAGACGCTTTAAAACCCGCCAAATCCAGCAGCGTCCTTGAGCAGCAGGAGATACCAAAGCACCGGAGCTGCCACCAGCAGCGCGTCGATGCGATCGAGGATGCCGCCGTGTCCGGGCAGCATCGCACCGGAATCCTTCACGCCCACGCCACGCTTCAGCGCGCTTTCCAGCAGATCGCCAACCTGCGCAGCAATGTTGACCAATGCGGCCAGCAGCAGCGTCTCCCATAGCGGCTCCGAGATATGCAGCAACGTGCTGCCCCGGCGGCCAAAAAGCTCGCACACCCCCGCCAACGCAGCGGCAATCACCACTGCCCCGGCAATGGAGGCCAGCGCGCCCTCCTGTGTCTTGTTCGGACTGAGCGCGGGAGACAGTTTGCGTTTGCCGAATGCTTTGCCCACATACAGCGCGGCAATATCGCCGGTCCAGACCACCAGCATCAGGAAGATCAGCAGCGTGGGGCCGTTTTCCTTCCCCGCAATCTGCGGCAGCAGCGTCAACGGATACGCGATGTAAATCAGTCCAAAGAAGCCTGCCGCGGCGATAGGCAGAACCCGTTCCAGATGCCCGTTCTTCGCCTCGCGAAAGGCAACGATGGTCAGCAGGCTAAGGCCCAGCGCGCTCAGCACCGGCAACGGCGAATCGAGAGGACGCCAGTACGTCACCACAAACAGCAGAGCGACGGCAAGCAGCAGCCACCATGTTGGAACCACTTCATCGCCCGCCCGCGTCAACGCCACATATTCATACGCGGCCAGCAGCGCCACCAGCGCCGACATGACGATCAAAGCAAGCTGATTTCCCCAGAAGATCAACCCAAACACAAGGGCGATCAGTACCGTGGCAGTAAGGATTCTCTTCATAGGCCAGTGTTGAGGATACCGCTTTTACATGGGTCGGCTGCGTCGGCGTGTCCTCATGCTGAGCAGCAACAGGACAATGCACAGCGCCGCCATCGTAAGCGGCAACGGGAAACTCTCTATGGCACGGCCCATAGCGCCCATCAAAATCGCGAAAAACGCGTTTGCTGCAACGCAGACCTTTGCCAGTGTCCGATCATGCGGACGCTCGGCCCGCATCAGGTTCATGGCACCCAGCAAAAGCCCGCAAAGGACTGTGCAGAGAACGAGGGCTTGCGCATCTCCAGCGTAGTAGCGATGCAGAAGGACAAACAGCGCAAGGCTGCAGCCCAAAAACACCCATCCGGCAATGCGGTCCAGCGTCCGCATCGGCTAGCGGCTGACCATCTCCGGCGTTGCGGCCTGTGGCATCTGCGGGTCAGGCAGCGATTCGTCGGTGAATTCTGTATCCAGACCGCCAAAGCGGCGGCTGCGCTGCTGAAACGCTGCGATGCCTTCCAGCAGATGCACACCCAGGAAATCCGGCCACAGGCGTTCCGTGACAAACAATTCCGAGTACGCAATCTGCCACAGCAGATAGTTCGAAATGCGCATCTCGCCACTGGTGCGGATCAGCAGATCCGGATCGGGCATGTTGCGCGTGTACATGTGATGCGCCAGCGTCTCTTCGTCAATGGACTCCACGCCGCCCTGCACGCTGAGCAGATCTTCTACGGAACAGCCGCGGCGATGCGCCTCTTCCATCAGATCGCGCAGGATGGAACGCGTGGCATCCACAATCTCCGCCCGCGAGCCATAATTGAGCGCCAGCGTCAGGGTGGTTCCGGTATTCTTCGCCGTCTCCGCCTGCGCCCACTGCATGGTTTCCTGTACTTCTTCCGGCAGTTCGTGGGTGCGGCCAATGTAGGCCATGCGCACGTTGTTGTCGTTCATGCGCTTCACATTGCCCACAAGATAGTTCTTCAGCAGCTTCATCAGGAAGCTGACTTCCGCCTTGGGGCGTTTCAGATTGTTCTCAAGAGAAAACGCGTACAGCGTCAGGAACGGAAGGTTGATGCGCGATGCCGTCTCGACCACAAACTGGACGCTCTCCGCGCCCTGCTGATGGCCCAGGAAACGCTTCATGGCGCGCTTGCCTGCCCACCGGCCATTGCCGTCCATGATGATGGCCACGTGCTCGGGGATGCGGGCCGGATCCAGCGTGCGATACACCTCAAGCTCCTCAGGGGAAAGCTCGTGAATACGCAAGGGCTGGGTCAGGGGCAAGGTTTCGACTCCGGAAGATTCGCTACCGCTCGACCGTAGCACGTCCGCTCAGGCCGTTGCAATGAAGCAATCGACCTGAGCGCGGTGCCGAGGAGAGAGAGGTCGCGAAAAGTCAGATTCTTACGCCATCCGGCGACGGCCACTGGCCAATTCGCGCACATGGTTCAGAAAAATCGACTTCTGCAACGCGTCCAGCTGCGAGCAGAACTGGGCAATCTCCGCCAGGAACGGGTCCGTCATCAGCACGGCCGCCTCATCCTTATGACGCGTCTTTGCGTCGCGCAGAAGGGCGCTGATGTCCACCTGCAGAGCCCTGGCCAGACGCTCCAGGCTGCTGAGGGTCGGCATTGCCTTGCCATTCTCAATCTTGCTGATATAGGTGCGGGGAACGTTCATGCGGCCAGCAAGCTGACGCTGGCTCAGGTTGCGTACGCGACGCAGATCGCGCACGGCTGTGGCCACTTGTAAGCCGCTGTCCTCCGACGACCGTTCTGCCGGCGGGACCAGCGAAAGCGCGGGAGCCACAACCGGCTCGGGCTCTTCCACATCCAGGGGCTTGCGGCACTTGCGGCAAAGCGAGTTTGCAGACCGGAACTGAACCAGGCTGCAGTGATCGCAACGAAGTACCTCCCGCTGTTCGACGGGTGCCATCATGGTTGCCATATTGTCGTGTAGCGGATGGGTGCCAGAGCAAGGCCCCATATCACGCACGTCCGATAAAGAACGACCGCGATGTTCCTACTGTGATACGGGGTAACTGGTAAGTCAAGGGGGAACCGGAATAAATACCCCCGAATTCCAGAAGAAAACCGGAAAGGAACCAAACAAGTAACTATGCCGCGCCGCTGTGACCGTGTAGGTCGCTACGGATGAAACAGTTCCTTCCAGGTACGGTCCAGTTGCAGCCAGCGAGCGTTCTCAAACCAGCTTGTCTGCCACTCCGGCTGGTGCAGCAGCCCATGACCGCGATCGCACATCTCCTCCGTGGCGCACGAACCCAGCAGGCTCCACGACGGCGGCCCCATGCGCGCCGGGTTCTTCAGCAGGCGCATGCAGGTGGGGCAACGCTCACGCTGATCGGTCAGCGCCCAACTGGCCGCAATCACGTTGAAAACAAGACCGCACGCGACCAAAACCCAATCCGCCCATGCCCCCAGCAGGTGCTGAAAAAGCTGTGTTACCTGAAGCGCCAGCATGTACGCCGACAACACCAGAAGCGCCAGCTTCCCCGCGAGAAAGCGCCAGCGGACAAAACGCTGCCGGAAGGAAGCCGTTTCGCCCTCGTAGGCTTCACACGCGCTATACCGCGACGTGACCATGGTGGACGGCAAAGAAAACAGAGCCAGCGCAATAAAACAGGCAAACGCGCCATAGCCCCACTTGGAAAATGCCAGATGCCGAAGCTGGGAACGCGCCATGCTCTCCACAAAGAGTGACACGAAAAGGATGGCAATGAGGCGCAGGCAAAGGCCCGGCTCGCGCCAGTCGATGGCCCGCCATGCGTTGACTACGGCCAGCCAGCGCAGCGTAATGGCATCGCGCATCATGCCTTCGCGACATCCCAGGGCCGTGGCGGAATCTTCTTCAAGCATGTAGCTCAATTCCGCCACCCATTCGTCCTGCCACAGGGCGCGTTTGCGGAGAGGAACGATCCGCGCAGCGAAACGCAGCGTGCGGTGCAGCGACTCCATCTGCCGATAGCGCTTCATGCCTTTACCGCTTTCTCAGAAACAAATGCCGCAATCAGCGGATACCGCTTCTCCGCCTCTACAAGAGCCAGTTGCCCGACTTTGGTCACCTTGTAGTAGCGACGCGCAGGACGGTCTTCCTTGCGCGCTTTGGCTTCGCTTTCCCATCCGCCATCGATCAGGCCATCGTTCTCCATGCGCCGCAGCGCGGGATAGACCGTGCCACTGGGGAGACCGGTGACTTCCATGATTTCAAAGCCATAGCTATGCCCCGACTTCAGCGTCTTCAGCATCAGGGCGGCAGTGTGGGAGAGGCGAGGATTTTCGGCCATGGATATTCGACCTCGGGCGATGACCTATGTAGATATCTACTTGACTGCATAGGCATGTCAAGTGTAGATAGTTTTCTACATAGGGGTGCGAACATGCTCGAGCTTCGCCATGTCACCAAGCGCTATCACGGCATTCCCGTGGTTCACGAAGTCAGCTTCGCCATCGCAGCCGGAGAAGTCCTTGGCTATCTCGGTCCCAACGGCGCAGGAAAGTCCACTACCGTGAAGATGATTACGGGGATGATTGAACCGACGCACGGCCAGGTCCTCTTCCGTGGACGCAACATCCACGACGACCTGCCCGCCTATCGCGCGCGTCTTGGCTATGTTCCCGAAGAAGCGCAGGTCTACACGCATCTCAGCGGACTCGAGTATCTGCAACTGGTGGGTCGCCTGCGCGGCATGCCGGAGGCCCTCATCGAACGCAAGGCACGTGGACTGTTGGAGCTTTTCAGTCTGAAGACTGCGCTGGAATCCCCTATCCACGACTACAGCAAAGGCATGAAACAGCGCGTTCTGTTGAGTGCCGCGCTGCTGCATAACCCGGATCTGATCCTGTTCGATGAACCGCTCAGCGGCCTGGACGCAGTAACCGCGCGGATCTTCAAGGATCTGCTGGTTGCGCTGCGTCGCGAAGGCAAGGCCGTGCTGTACATCTCGCATGTTTTGGAAGTGGTCGAGCAGGTGTGCGATCGCGTGGTGATCCTCTCCCATGGCGCAATGCTTGCCGATGCGACGCCGAAGGAGTTGATCCAGATGAATCAGCAACCCACGTTGGAGCGCGTCTTTGCGCAGCTTGTGCAACAGACCGATACCGCCTCACTCGCGGAAGACCTCGTCCATGTCATGCAGGTGGACCATGCCTGAATCCTTGCCCTTCCGCACACTCACTCGCCACTTCACGCGCATGCTCTACGCCACGGGCGAAGACGCATCGCAAACCGGCACCACCCGCATGCTCGCAGGGGTTGCTGCGCCTATGCTCCTGGCAGCGTTCTGGCTCGTCCTGCTGGAAAGCAGGGTACCGATCCGCTTCGTTCCGCCCTGGTCCCTGGCAGAGTTGCATTACCTTTTTGTGCTGTACTCGATCTGCGTCATGGCCTGCGTCACCGCGCTGCAGTGGGAGCGCCTCTTCCCGTCACGCGCGGATTTCCTTATCCTGCTGCCTCTGCCTATCCACTCGCGGACGCTTTTCGGGGCCAGGCTCGCATCCGTCGCCAGCTTCCTCGGCATGTTTCTGCTCGCGTCCAATCTCTTCGGCACACTGATCTTCCCCATGCTCTACGGTGCCGAGATGCCACGCGCCATGCTGTCGCACGCCGTAGCTGTCTTTACCGCAGGCATCGCATCGTCACTCGCTGTGCTCGCACTGGAAGCACTCATCATCGTGATTGTTCCCGAGCGGTGGTTTCACCACATCGCACCCATCGTGCAAACGTTGATCGTAACCGTATCGCTCACACTCTTCCTGCGCGTCTTTACCGTCGGCGAACACTTGCCATCGCTATTGCAGGGCGACATTCCGGTTGCGGCCAAACTGCCAGCCCTCTGGTTTCTCTCGCTTTATGAAACGCTGCTGGGTGGCCCCACAGCCACGCCGTACGCTGCGCATCTGTCGCATCACGTGGCTCAATGCCTGCCCGTCCTACTGATGGCAACCGCATTGCTCTACCCCACCGCATGGAAGCGCCGCCAGCGCATGGCAATTGAAGGTGCACACACAGCGCGACGGAGCAGTCGCGGCATCGTGCAGCAACTACTGCACCGCATTCTCCTGCGTGATCCCGATCAGCGGGCCATCTTCCACTTCCTCACCCAGACACTCACACGCCTCAGTCGATATCACGTGATGCTGGCTGCTTACTGCGGCTCCGGCATCGCTCTGGCGGTCGCCATCTCCGTAACATTCAACACGCAGGCAGCACGCCTCACCGTCTCAATTGACCCCGCAGGGATTCACAAGGCGCTCCCCATCCTGCTGTTCTGGACAGTCGCTGGCCTGCGCGTTGCCTTCCTTCTGCCGGAAGAACTACGTGCCCGCTGGATCTTCCAAATGGCGCCGCTCATCACCACACGCGTCGTCACCACCATCAAGCTCTTCGTCCTGCTTGTCTGTCTTGTCGTGATCGCGGTATTCACAGTCACTCTGGCCACATGCCACTGGAACACAGCAGACATCTTTCGCCAGGACTGCTTCTGCACGGCCGCAGCCATCCTGCTCACGGACGTCTTCTTTTTCCTGACAGACAGCGTGCCATTCACGCGTCCAGCACAGCCCGAACGCAGCAGCCTGCCGTTAACGCTGGCCATGTACATCTTCGGTGTCCCGGTATTCCTGTCCATCATGTTCACGCTGGAGTATTGGGCACGCACATCGCTCGTCCGATTGGCCTCGGCTCTGCTCTCAGCCGTCGCTATCCATGCTCTATTGCACTTCCTTCGCAGACTTCCCTCACACTCTGTCTCCAGCGACCCGTTCCTTGGCGAATCAGACAGCGATGTGCGAACCCTTGGCCTCAGCACATAATATTTAGCGGCTAACATTCACCACCAATGCAGAAAATCAAAGCAGAGGTAAAGAATCCAATCAGATGGAATGGAATCATAGGTCGTATGGCAAACGCAGCGCTGCTGGTCATCGACGTGCAACAGGACTTTCTCCCGAAGGGTTCATTGGCTGTCCCTCAAGGGGACGAGGTGATCCCCATCATTAACCGTTTGGGCGGGAAGTTCGCCGAGATCGCCATGACGCAGGACTGGCATCCCGCGGGACACATCTCGTTCGCGTCCACCCACGGCAAACAACCCTTCACAGACACCGTGGAAGCCGCTTATGGAACGCAGGCGCTATGGCCGGATCACACCATCCAGAGCACTCCCGGCGCAGAGCTGGCAGCCGGCCTCGATCTGCCTCACGCCGGTCTGATCCTGCGCAAAGGGTTTCGGCTCAATATCGATTCCTACTCCGCTTTCCTGGAAAACGATCACAGTACCTGCACCGGGCTTGCGGGGTATTTCCGCGAAAAAAGCATTACCGACCTGTACCTGTGCGGTCTGGCGTGGGATTACTGCGTCGGATTTTCCGCACTGGACGGGAAGCAGCTTGGATTCAACATCACCGTCATCACGGATGCCGTGCGCGGCATTGATCCAAAATCCATGGCGGAGATGTCCAGGCGATGGCAGGAAGCCGGTGTGCGCACTGTCACCAGTGAAGCGCTGCCGGGCCGTTAGACTGAAAGTCATGCCGCAGCAACCCTTCCACGCCGAAGCCCGACTCCGCGTCCGCTATGCCGAAACCGACCAGATGGGCGTGGTCTACCATGCGAATTATCTGATCTGGTTTGAGGTGGGGCGCGTGGAACTGATGCGTTCTCTGGGACTTGCCTATGCCGATCTGGAAAAGGACTACGGCTGTCTGATCGCAGTCGTCAGCGTGGAAGCGCGCTACCGCGCATCCGCCCGGTACGACGATGAAATCGCCGTGCGCACGCGCATTACCGCCATGCGCGGCCCCGTATTGAAGATGGCATACGAGGTGGTCCGCGTGGAAGACGGCAAGCTGCTCTGCGAAGGCTCCACCAGCCACGTGGTGGTGAGCCGCGAGATGACCAAACGCGAATTGCCCGAGCCATATGCCCAGGCGTTTCGCAAGTTACTGGAAAAGGAAAACTAAGCCGGATTACTCCGTGGCGTTGACCAGGTCGCGGAGTTCCTTGGACGGCTTGAAATAGGGCACGCGCTTGGCGGGCACTTCCACTTTGTCGCCTGTCTTGGGATTGCGGCCGATGCGCGCATTCCGCTGGCGGATGCGGAACGAACCGAAGCCGCGGATCTCCACTTTCTCATCGCCGCGAATGGCGTCGATAATGCCCTCGAAGAATGTGTCCACGATCACTTCGCCATCGCGGCGGGTAAGGTCGCCGGAGGCGGTCACGCCATCCACGAGATCTGCCTTGGTCATACGGGATGCCTCCTTGCGAAACCCTGTCTGCCAACCCGCGATTTCTCACGGGGATGCATGGAGTGTACACCGGGCGGCGCGCAATGGAACCACGCCAACTTAAACGATCACGAAGAAACGAAGGGAGATCAGCGGACCTGCATGAGGAAAAACCGGTACGGGTCAGCAGCGTTTTCGATGGAGCAGACTGAGCGGCACGCCGAAGAGCATCACTAACGCCAGCACCCCATTCACCATGCCGGGGCCGGGCCGGGGGAGCGGAATATGTAGTGCTGTATGCGGCAGGACGGCGTAGTTCATCACTCCATAGATAAACAAGCCGTAAACGATGCCAACGACAAGTGGATAGCGCCCCGCAGCAACTGTTCTGCCGGGCAACAGCACGTGTAGGCTGGCCCAAAAGGCTGCGATCAGGAAATGCATGCCCAGTCCGACCAGAGACATGGCATAACCGCCTCGCATCGCGTTTGGACCAAGCAGGCAGGCGGCAATGGAACGAAGCATTACCAGCGGATCATGCCCGTGGGCGACGGTAAAGATTGCGGCATCAGCGATATCCAGCGTGCCGCAAAGGACTGTCGCTACCACGATGACTCTACCCGGACTCCAGCAACCGCGTGCAGCCATTTGCACCTCGCACACGAACGATAGCACCGCACGCATGGCCTATCTGAGAAAATGAAAGGTGATGAAGAACATCGCTATTCTCGGTTCCACCGGCTCCATTGGAACCAGCACCCTGGACATCTGCGAGCGCTACCCGGAGCGCTATCGCGTGGTCTCACTCGCCGCCGGAACAAACCTGGACCTGGCCTTCCAGCAGTGCGTGCGCTGGCGTCCGCAGGTGATCTCCGTTGCCACGGAAGCGCTCGCCGCACAGTTGACGGAAAAGTTGAAAGCCGCAGGCATCACCGGCATCGAGGTCGTCTACGAAACTGCGGGTACGGTTCGCGTGGCCACGCTGCCGGAAGTGAACTTCGTGGTCAGCGCCATTGTGGGTGTTGCCGGTCTGGAAGCGACCTACGCTGCTGTTAATGCGGGCAAGACCATTGGCCTGGCCAACAAGGAAGCCATGGTGGCCGCGGGTGAACTCATCATTGCCGCAGCAAAGAAACACAACGTCACCATCCTGCCCATTGACAGCGAACACAACGCGATCCATCAGGCCATGCGTGCGGGCACAACCAACGAAGTGAAGCAGATATGGCTGACGGCCAGTGGCGGCCCCTTCCGTAACACGCCGTTGAAGGACTTCGAAGACATCACTCCTGCGCAAGCGTTGAAGCACCCCACATGGGTCATGGGACAGCGCATCACCATTGACAGCGCCACCATGCTGAACAAGGGGCTGGAAATCATCGAGGCCTGCCGCCTCTTCGATCTGCCCGCGAGCAAGGTGAAGGTCACCATTCATCCACAGTCCACCATCCATTCGCTGGTGGAATACGTGGACGGCAGTATCCTCGCGCAGCTTTCCGTCACGGACATGCGGCTGCCCATTCTGTACGCGATGGCCTATCCCGAGCGTGTTCCCAGCGACCTGACGTTCGATATGGCCGCGCTGGCGCAGTTGGATTTCGAGGAGCCGGACTTCAAGCGTTTTCCCTGCCTGCGACTGGCGTATGAAGCAGCCGAGGCTGGTCCGTCGCACTGCATTGCGTTGAACGCGGCGGATGAAATTGCCGTTGCAGCATTTCTGAAGGGTGATCTACCCTTTCTTGGCATCCCAAACACCATTGAACGCGTACTGGAACGGACGCCAGTGGCCCATCCGACGACAATTGCCGAAGTTCTGGAAGCGGATGCAGCAGCTCGCGAAACCGCCCGCCAGGTGGCATCGGAGACGCTGGCGCGCGCCTAACTCCGTGTCCGGTTCAAAGCGTCTAAACTTCATGTTGCACGGACTGGCTTAAGGCTGGCCGTGCGTAGTACGAGAGGGTCTGTTTGCACATCGCCGAAATGCTTATCACCTTTGTCTATTTCCTCGTCATCCTGGGCGTCATGGTCCTGGTGCACGAGTTCGGTCACTTTGCCGCTGCGAAGCTTTTCGGTGTCCGCGTGGAAGCATTCTCCATCGGCATGGGCAAGCGGCTGTTTGGCTATGTGCATAACGGCACCGACTACAAGGTCTGCGCGCTGCCCATTGGCGGATACGTAAAGATGACGGGCGAAACCGAGATGGAGATGATCCAGACCTCGCCCAGCGAAAGTCTCGATCCCAATTCTCCGGACGGCGCGTTGCACTCCGCGCGTCCTGGCGAAGACTCCGGCAACTTTAACGCGAAGCCGCGCTGGCAGCGCATGGTGATTGCGCTGGCAGGCCCCATTGCCAACTTCATCCTGGCTATCTTTGTGTTCACGCTCGTTGCGCACTACCACCACGAAACCATCGAGTATCTGCAGGATCGTGGTGAGCTGGATTACGTTGTAGCCAACTCACCCGCTGCAAAAACCGGCATCCAGGTGGGCGATCAGATTGTCCGCTTTGACGGCATCACGAACCCCACATGGCAGGACGTGATGATGTTCAGCGGCCTGAAGGCAGGCCAGACACTTCCCTTCTCGTACATCCACAACGGCAACCGCGTGGACACTGAGCTGCCCGTCAACTACACCGGCAAGCCGGAAGATTTCGGCCCGGAAAATGTCTCCACGGTGTTGGGCCTGGTGCCGCGTCCGCAGGAAGGTCCGGTGGTGATCAACGATCTGCCCGACAGCACCACACCGGCAGCACGTGCAGGTTTGGAGAAGGGCGATCAGATCGTGGCCATTGATGGCCATAAATTCCACGGCACCGAAGCCACCAGCGCCTATCTGAACGATGTGGATGGCCGCGCCGTAACGCTCACCATTGAGCGCAAAGGCGAGACCCTGCAGGTTCCCATCACACCACGTCTCACGCCCGGAACCAACGGTACGCAGGCCTACAAGCTGGGCTTTGCCGTAATACCGCCGCCAGTAGTGACAACAAAACAGCCGATAGACGTGGCCATCAAAACCGGCTGGAAGGACTTCACCAAGAATTCCACGCTGGTGTTTGACGTACTGGGTGGCATGTTCAAGCGACAGGTCTCCGTGCGCAACCTGAGCGGCCCGGTCGGCATTGCGCAGCAGGTAGGCATGGCGCGCGAAATGGGCACATGGACCGTGCTGAGTCTTGCTGCAGCCATCAGCCTGAACCTGGGCATCTTCAACCTGTTGCCCATGCCCATCCTTGACGGCGGCATGATCCTCTTCCTTGTGATTGAAAGCATCATCCGTCGCGATGTGAATGCGCAGTTGAAGGAGCGCATCTACCAGGCGGCATTTGTCTGCATCATCCTGTTTGCGATGTTTGTCATCTTCAACGACATCACCAAGCTGGCCATCTTCAGCCATAAGGGATAACGCAATGCGCATTCTGATGGTGGGCGCCGGCGCCACCGGCGGATACTTTGGCGGACGCATGGCACTGGCTGCTCGCGATGTCACGTTTCTTGTGCGTGGCCAACGCAAGGAACAGTTGCAGCGCGAAGGCATTCGCATCGTCGGCCCATCCGGCGATGCTGTGCTCACCGAGCCAAAGCTCATCACCGCAGACGAACTGAAGACCGCAGGCACATTCGACGTTGTCATCCTCAGCGTGAAGGCGTATTCGCTGGATAGCGCCATGAACGACTTCGCTGCTGCAGTTGGCGACAACACCGTCATCGTGCCCATCCTGAACGGCATGAGCCATCTCGACACACTTGTGCAACGCTACGGCAAAGAGAAGGTCATGGGCGGTTCCGTGCGCATTGTCTGCGATGTGGAACCTGACGGCCTGATCCGCCAGATGACGAAGCTGGATCACATGAATTTCGGCGAGATCGATGGCACAGTAACCTCGCGCGCACAGGCGCTGCACGATACCTTTGCCGTTCCCGGCATCACGCTCGCACTATCGAAAGACATCATCGACACCATGTGGCAGAAGTGGTGGATTCTCTCCACCATGGGTGCGGTCTGCGTACTGGGTGGCGGTAATGTGGGCGAGATCGTCGCCACTGGCGAACACGGCGTTGCGATGGCGCTTGCGGTACAGGACGAAGCCATCGCCATTGCCACGGCCAATGGTCATCCCGCCGATGCAGAGTTCGCCAAAGGCCACGCACAGCGCATGACCGAGCCAGGCTCGTCTCTCACATCGTCCCTGTATCGCGACATGACCAAGGGACTGCCCGTGGAAGCCGACCACATCCTGGGCGATCTGCTGGCCCGCGCCAACGGCATAAAAGCGCCGCTGCTGGGCGCGGCTTACACACACCTGAAGGTGTACGAAGGAAGGCGTGGATGAACCTGCGCGTGCTGTATCACAACAACTGTTTCGACGGCGCATGTTCCGCATCGCTGTTCACCAGGTTCCATCGCGAATGCATCGGCACCGCCACGGAATACAGCTACCAGGGCCTTGCCCACAAGGCCGGAGCGCAGTTTGATCCCGCAGACTTCAGCGGCGATGAAAACGCGATCGTCGACTTCAAGTATTACGATTCGCCCAAGCTGACATGGTGGTTCGATCATCACCAGAGCGCGTTCCTGACCAAAGCCGACCGCGAGCACTTTTTGCAAGACACGTCCGGCAAGAAGTTCTTCGATCCCACGCGCATCTCCTGCACTGGCTTCATCGCAGACATCGCTCGTGAGAAATTCGGCTTCAGCACCAAGGGCCTGGAAGGCCTGCTGCTATGGGCCGACATCATCGACGGCGCGAAGTTTGAATCGGCTGATGCCGCCGTGGGTCTTGCCGCACCGGCCATGAAACTGATGATGGCGATTGAAGGCACCAGCGATCCCACCTTCATTCCGCGACTGATTCCGCTGCTCACATCGCAGCCGCTGATGGATACGCTGCAGGAAAACTTTGTGCAGGCAGAGGTGCAGCCGCGACTGGAGAAACATCATCGCGACATCACGCTGCTGCGTTCACGCGCTGCCAGTGACCGCGGTGTGATCACCTTCGACATCACCGATCAGCCCACCGAGGGCTACAACAAATTCATTCCGTACTACCTGCTGCCGCAGGGCGTGTATGTCGTCGGCCTGTCGAAGTCCAGCTTCCGCACCAAGATATCTGTGGGCACCAATCCATGGACAACCGTGTCCGCAGACAAACTCGCGAACATCGCGGCCATCTGCGAACGCTACGGCGGCGGCGGTCATCCTCGCGTGGGCGCCATCAGCGTTCCTGTGGACCGCGTGGATGAAGCACGCCGCATTGCCGCGGAAGTGACAGCAGAGTTGAAAGCTCTCGATCAGCGCAACGTTCTGCCCACAGATCAGAGCTAACCCTACGTGGAACTCTGCAGCCTGCTTTCGTCCAGATCCAGTTCGCGCTCCAGGGTACGGTAGACGCTTTCGTCCACACGCCCCTCATCGCGCAATGCGATCAATTGCTGACGCTCTGTTCGGTACGTCTCCGCAAGAATGGTCTCCATGGAACGCGCATGACGATCCTGCGCTGGCACACCCGGTCCGCAATCCTGGATAGACTCCAGCCGATGTTCGTACTGATGCAGCAGATCGTCGTATGCATGATGCAGCTCGGGATCATCCTCATTGCGCGCCGTGGACAGATAGCCCATCGCGCTCCGGATCAGGATGCGGCGTGCTTCTCCTTCATCGCACTCGCTGGTGGGAACATTCTTCAACCGCAACACACGCAGCAGTGCCGGTAGCGAAAGCCCCTGCAGCACCAGCGTCACCAGGATGACGCAGAACGTGAGGAAGATGATCATGTTGCGCTGGTGAAATGGTTGGCCATTGGAAAGCCGATTGGGTAGCGAGTTCGCAGCAGCCAGCGCCACCACGCCACGCATTCCTGTCCATCCCATCACGAAGATGCTGCTACCCGAAGGCTTCGGCTCCGGTTGATGTTGAAAACGGCTGCGCAACCGGTACGTGACGTGCGCCATGGGGAAACACCACAGCAAACGCAGCGCGATCAGTACCGCCGCGAAGCTAAGACCATAAAGAACAGCCTGCGTGCGGGTGAATCCACGGATGCCGTTCAGCACAGGCTGTATCTGCATACCCAGCAACAGGAAGACCAGACCGTTCAGCAGAAACTCAGCCGCATCCCACACCGCGGTAATCTGCAACCGCACCCCGGGCGAAAAGAACGTCGCACTCATGCGGCTCATGAACAGGCCGCACACCACCACGGCAATCACGCCGGAGGCATGTATAGCCTCGGCCGTCAGATACGAGCCATAGGCCACGATGAAGGAAACGGCAATCTCCACCGGCCCGTCGTCGATGTAGCGTTCAAACCACACCACCACCCGACCGCACAGCAGCCCCGCGCCCACACCACCCACAAACAACCACAGCAGCCGAAGAACGCCTTCCGTAAGCGTAGGTGCGGCGCCGCGCAGCAGCATGTCCACGCCAAACTCCAGCGCAAGCAGGCCTGTGGCGTCGTTCAGCAGGCTCTCACCCTCCAGGATGTCCACAATGCGTTTCGGCATGCCGATCTTGCGAGCAATCGAGGTGGCCGCAACCGCATCTGTAGGCGATACCACCGCACCCAGCAGAAAGCCGATCCGCCAATCGAACTCCGGCAGAAAATAATGTGCCGCCACCGCTACGCCGATCGCGGTGAAGAACACCAGCCCAACCGCCAGCGAACTGATAGTGACGATGTTGTATTTGAAATCTGTCCACGACGTTTGCCACGCAGCCGCAAACAGCAGCGGCGGCAGAAAGACCAGAAACACCAGGTTCGGCGGCAGCGGAATATCCGGAACCACCGGCAGAAACGAGGCAAACAATCCTGCCAGCACCAGAACGATGGGATAAGAGACAGAAAGCCGCCGTGCCACTCCTGCGATCAGTGCAATCGCAATCAGCAGCCCCAGGAGCAGGGATTGCAGGACATGAAGGTTCACCCCTCTAGTGTGCCATCCTCAACACCACTTCATGCAAATGGGACGGGATACGAATATGGAATTACCAAACAAACTCTTCCCATAAAGCTAGACTGGTAAGAATCAGCATGTTGGACAGAGCAAAAACAGAGACGAGACGCCCTGCGCGCTTTGTCACACAAGCCGATGCGCTTGCGTGGATCGTCCTGGCGCTCGCCGCAGTGTTGGCAGCCCTGCCTCTGCTCACACACGGCTACTCCTGCGGTCACGACTTCGACTTTCACCTGCGCAGTTGGATGGAAGCCAGCACACAGTGGAAGAGCGGCATTGTGAAACCTGTGTGGTCCTTCCACGCCGCATGGGACGCGGGCGAGCCACGCCTGCTCTTCTATCCACCACTCTCATGGATCACCGGCGCGCTGCTGACATTACTGCTGCCCTGGAGCGGCATCGTCTTCAGCTTCACCGCGCTCACTCTCTTCCTCAGCGGCGTCACCATGCATCGCCTGTTGCGGCGATGGGTCTCACCGGGCCTCGCCATCTTCGGCGGCTGCCTCTATCTGGTGAACCCGTACATGCTCTTCTGCGCCTACGAGCGCACAGCCTATGCGGAGTTGATGGCCGCCGCATGGATGCCGCTACTGCTGATCGCTCTGCTGCGTGAACGCGTGACGGCATGGCGCATTGCTGTTGCCATCGCACTGCTATGGATCACCAATGCACCCGCTGCGGTCGTCGGTTGCTATTCCATGCTGCTCATTGGCGGCATGCGCTGGCTTTATCTACTGCGCAAAGACCGCAAAAAAGCATGGCCCTACTTTGGTCGTGTCACCGCAGGATTTTTCCTCGGCCTTCTGCTCGATGCGTTTTACCTCTTCCCCTTCGCCATCGAACGCAAATTCATCACGCTGACCGCAGCGTTGACGCCCGCCGCACGTCCCGAAGCGAACTACCTTTTCGAATATACGAACGATGAGTTCCACAATGGCGTTCTGCTCCACACGTCTACCATCGCTATCGTACTGGTTGCCGCAGCACTCCTGTGCGGCGGCATAGCTCTGTTCCTGCAACGCAAACACGTGCGTTTGTTCACCGGAATGCACGACCGCGACGCGTACCTGCAACAACACAACACATGGCACATCGCGGTGCCTGTGCTGATGATCTACAGCATCGTCGTGCTGCTGCTGCAAATGCCACTCTCAGGCCCCGTGTGGCATCACGCACCACAACTCAACTTCCTGCAATTCCCGTGGCGCTTTCTCGCCATGCAGGGCGCGGTTTCCGTGACCGTGGTGATGCTGATGTTGAAACGCATCACCGCATCCCACGCAGTGACACGTACGACCAATGCCGCATGGATACTGGCTGGCATATTGCTGGCACTCGCAGCGGGTTATGGGTTGGCCAATCGCGCCTTCCGTCAGGGTTGCGATGACGAAGAGGGCCTGGCGCCGCAATGGATGTTTTTTCATCGCGGCGACGGCTTTGAGCAGACGGACGAATACACTCCTGCCAACGACGACAACGACGTGCTGAAGATCAAACTTCCCCCGGCATGGATCGCGCAGGATGCACGCAATCAACCTGCCAGCGGCAACGGCTCCTTCCCCAAAGGAACCCCGCTACCCGCAGAGCAAATTCATCATTCTGATGACCTCATCTTCACCGCCAATGCCGCCCACGCCAGCGACGTACTGATCGTCCGTCTGCGTCGCTTCCGTGGCTGGCATGTGTTGCTGGACGGCGTGGAACAAAAGGCCCTGCCACAGCGCCCCGACGGACTCCTTGCCGTGCCTCTGCGCAGTGTTGGGCAGCATCGCGTGGAGGCGCGATACCGCAAGCCCTGGGACCAGTGGGCAGGCGGCGTGTTGTCACTGTTGGGTTTGTTAGTGGTCATCGCCGCGGCAAAGCGCGAAGAATCCTCGCACAGCAACCTTGTCCGGTAGAATCAAAGAGATCGCTCATCCACACATGTCTGTAGATTTTTCGCAACTCGTTCAGGAAGGCGTGGCCCAGACCGACGCAGCGTTGGAACGCCTGCTGCCCGGCCCGGATGCGCAGCCGCACAATATCCATCGCGCCATGCGTCACAGCGTCTTCGCGGGCGGCAAACGCCTGCGCCCGATGCTGGTGCTGGAGTCCGCACGCATGATCAGCGGCATACTACCCGATGGCGCAGCCGACGTCGGTGCAGCCGTCGAGATGCTGCACACCTATTCGCTCATCCACGATGATCTGCCCGCGCTGGACAACGACGATCTGCGACGCGGCAAGCCCACCTGCCACGTGGTCTACGGCGAAGCTATGGCCATCCTCGCAGGCGACGCATTGCAGACGCTGGCCTACGAGACACTTGCCAAGCTGCCGGGCGACGCACTTGCAAAGATCGAAATCGTGAAGGAAGTCGCCATTGCCACCGGTACCGGCGTCGGTTACGACGGCCTGGCGCCCGGCATGATCGGCGGCCAGGTATGGGACATTGAAGGCGAAGGCAGCAAGCCCACCGCCGAGCGCGTGGAAGCGATTCATCGCTCCAAGACTGGCGCGCTCATCACCGTCTCCATCGTTGCCGGTGGACTCATCGGTGGTGCCTCTGCCGATGAAGTCGCCAGCCTCCGCCGCTTCGGACAGAAGGCCGGGCTCGCCTTCCAGATCGTCGACGACGTGCTGGACATGACACAGAGCAGCGAAGAACTGGGTAAGACCGCAGGCAAAGACACAGCCACCGACAAAGCCACATGGCCCGCCGTCTTCGGCATTGAAAGCAGCCGCACAACCGCTGCAGAACTGCTGCGGGATGCGCTTGCGGAACTCGATCGCTTTGGCGCAAATGCTGATCGCCTGAAGGCCGTGGCCCGCGCTCTGGTGGAGCGCACACACTAATTCCGATGCTTACCGAAGACGATGTTCGCAATGCGCTCCGTGTCTGCTTTGACCCGGAACTACAGGTGAACATCGTCGATCTCGGCCTCGTCTACGGCATCCACATCACACGCGACGAAGACGCGCCAGGCTACGAGCCGCGTTACCTCGTCCACATCGCGCTCACCATGCGTGCACCGAATGACGAACGCGAAGCCCTGCTCATTGGCCAGGTGCAGAACCGCCTGGCAGGCATGCGCGAAGTCAGCCGCTCCACAGTTGAAGTTGTGTGGGAACCAGCATGGTCTGCCGACCGCATGACGCCTGCGGCGCGTCAGCAGCTAGGCCTAGATCGCCCCGCAAAACAAGGCCTCATCAACATCACGTTGTAAGCATCTGACACTTCCGACAAAGCAAGGCGTCCTGCAACAGTGCAAAGCATCACTGCTTAGCGAAGCAGAGACCTGCGCGCAAAGCGCGTCATCCTGAGCGAAGCCGAAGCATGCCCTCGAGCGAAGCCGAAGGGGGGACCTGCTTCCCTTCCGCGCCACTACAACGCAACCGGTAAGCGACTACGGTTTCAATGCCACGCCGTACCGCACCTTATCCTGCCCCTGAAGACCCGTGTTATCCGTAAACTTCAAAACACTGCCGTCCTCAATCTGCAACTGAATCTCGCTCAGCTTCAGATTCCGCGTATTCGCAATGCTCCCCGCAGATTTCGCTGCAATCGTTACATGATCGATCACGAAGTTATCCAGCGTTGCATTCGGATACGCGGACATATCGATCGCAGTGGTCGCATTCTTCGCATCGATATTCCAGATATGAACGTCGTGGAAGTGCGGTAATCCCTTCTCCGGCGGCACTGGCGTTGTCAGCGGAATCCAGTACGGCGGCACCGTCTTCGGATCGGCATCCTTTGGCAACGTGGCATAGCTGTACGAAGGGTTCCAGTTCAGCGTTACCTTGATCGGTGTTTTCACACCGTCAAGATGAAGATCATGCACGCGCAAGTTCTCACCGAAGCCGCCGCGGACACGCGCACTCTTGATGAGCACACCGTTGCTTACATTCTTCTCCGCGGTCAGGTTGTACGCTTCCACATTGCGAAATCCGCCAGAGGTTTCGCTGCCAAACGTCACTGCAGCCGCGCCAGAACGAATCACTGAATCGCGAATCACAACGTTATAGGTGGGTCGATTCACCCGCAGACCATCGCTGTCGCGCCCTGCCTTCAAACACAGCGCATCGTCATTTACATCAATGTCCGCATGTTGCACCAGGATGTCATGCGAGCTGTCGATATCAATGCCATCCGTCGAAGGCCCCTTGCCGCCAATGTTGTTGCGGATGGTCACACCATCCACCGTGACATCGTGCGAGTAGCAGATATGCACTGTCCAGAAGCCTGACCGATGCAGTTGCAACCCACCGCCCAGCTTCACATCCGACGAATCAAACACCTGGATCAAACGAGGCCGTTTCGCATCGTAATCGCTTGCCCAGCGCAGCCCCTTCGGCTCATACGTGGCACGCAGATCCCAGTAGCTCTTCCACCAGTAGCTGCCGTCGCCGTCAATCGTGCCTTCGCCGCTGATCTGCACATGCTGCTGCCGGTACACATTCACCAGCGCCGCAGGCCACGTCATCTCAATGCCCGCCACACGCGTAGGCATCAGCGGATACGCACTCAGCGATTGGATGCCAGTTAACGTAACGCCTTTGGGGATCTCAAGGTGCGTGTTGTTCTTCACGAAGATGGAACCCGTGCGATACATGCCCGGCGCAAACGTCACCGTATCGTTGTGCCCAGCGGCCTTATCCAGCGCGCGTTGAATGGCCTTCGTATCATCCGCAGCGCCGTCACCCTTAGCGCCAAAATCATTTACACGCAGCGTAGCCGCATGCAGCGAAGCAGATGCAAGCAATACCAGCGGCAACAGGCCGCGAAGCAAGAAGTTCACTTTCCTAACCATCGCACCCTGTTCCCTGTTTTTGAAGTACTAATCCAGATCAAATTCGCGAAACGGCTTGCCCGTATCCGGCGTTTCTTTCGCCTTACGGAAAGCCTCTTCAAACTTTGCATTCAGAATGCTGTCACGATTCTTTTGCGCTTCCACGGATTGCGCAAAGATGTTGTCACGCCGCGCATCGTTCTCACGCGCAGCCTTCGCGGCCGAGCCCAGGTCTTCAAACGTGCGCTTTCGCGGTGCGGGTGTGTGAGCAATGATGGTCTGCGTCACGGGATCAATGCGCAGCATCGCGCCGCAATCCGGACACATCACCTCAAATCCGATTTCCTTCGCCTGTTTCTTCGCCATACGCAGAGGATTTTACGCTTTCCGCGTCGCGAAGCTCCAACGAACGAAGTTCGTCATCCTGAGCGAAGCCGAAGGACCTGCTTTCCTCTCGCGCTCAGGATGACGAAATATACGAAATGCGCTCAATTGAGCAAATCAGATATCGAACACACGATGGCCCGGACAATCCTGCTCCGCATTCTCCACCAGCATCCTCGGCAGGTCCAGCGTGCTCGCGGCCAGAAATTGCGCGCCAGCCAGCAGACGTTCCTGCACATGCCCATTCGGAAACAGGTTCAGCGTGATCGCCTCAGCATGTTTGCGCAGGAAGCTCTCGCGTTCCAGTTGCCAGTTCGCAGCCAGCCGCCGCAACCGGTTCATCTGGTAACGCATCTTGTTCGCCGCAATCGAAGCGCTGTGGCCCAGGTTGCTGTCCATCGCACCCATCCACTGCTCCACTTCCTTCAATTCCGCATCCAGAGCATTGCCTGCGCCAGCAATTTTGCGCTTGCCTTCAATCGGCATGGCCCGCGCTGCCAGTCGCTGCGAGAGCGCATCGGCGGTGGTCAACGCATCACGAAACGCAACCTCATGCTGGTCCATCACACTGCGAATCGCCGACGGAACCAGTGTTCCGGAAAGGCGGGGGAGAATTGGCGTCGGCGCACCCAGCATGGCGTCATAGAGCGGCTGTAACTGCGCAAAATATGCAATCTCCGCGGGGCCGCCAATGTAAGCCGACGTGGGCAGAATCGCATCCTGAAACACCGGCCGCAGCAACGCATTCGGGCTGATGCGTTCCGGTTCAGTATCCAGAATCGCCAGCAGCTCTTCCGCGGTATAAATGCGCGAACCGGCTTTCCACTCAGTGCTTCCCACAACATGCTTCAGGGCAACACGGTTGCCATCTTCGCCCATGACAAACAGCAGCGTACTGTCGTCATGCACCAGCACCTGCGCGGCATATCCCGCTGCTTCCAGGTCACGGTTCCGCTGCACAACAGCCGCATGAAGCGCATCCGCATCTTCAATTGCCGCACGCAGCACCGGCGCACCCATCTGGTGGAACGCGCGCGTGCTGGCATCAATCACAATCAGCCCAAACTCCGCGAAGACACCAGCAATGAATTTGCCAAACGCGGAAGCCAGCGTGTCCTGCGGCGTATAGCTGCTGCGCAGAAGTTCAGTGATGGGCGCATAGGCAAGCAGTTCTTCGGCCTTCTCCAGCACGGCCTCAATCTGAGGACCCAGTGCCAGATTGCCCACCGGCTGCTGACGATGCTGCGGGAAAGTGGAGTGCAAGGTCTCCACGCCATGCTTTGCCAGGAACGCAACCTGGTTCACTTCATCCAGGTCATGGTCTTCCGTGGCCATCCAGAAAATGGGCACATGCGGTACGCCGCGCTGGCTGGCCACCTGTGCCTTGCGAATCGCTGTGGCGGCCTTGATCAGCGTCAGCAGCGGCCCACCAAACAGGCCTACCTGCTGGCCGGTGACGACGGACTTTGCACCACTACGAAGTTTTTCCAGATTCGCAAACGTTGTGTCACTACAACCAAACCCCTTGGCCTGTTCTGTCAGCGCATCCACCAGAACATGACGCTCCGGTTGCAGACGTACAGACCGCCCCTGCATCCAGCGGTCGTCGAACGGGCTAGCCGCATAAAAACGGCGCACCGGGGCATCCGGCGCAGCCGTGCGCAGCTCCGTGTAGTCCACAAAGAGCCGCGACAGATGCGGAAGAACGGTGATCGGATAACACTCAAAACTCATAGACAGGTCACAGCTTCCGCTTGCACGGGGGGTCGGCTATAGGATGGCACGTCCGACGTGTTGGATGCAGCTTTTGATACGTTGATTGCTATGGCCAAGCGTACCGCAACTACCGCCCCCGCAAAGAAGAAACCCACCCAGCCAGCCAGCTCCAAAGCAAAGAAGGGCGTGGTGGCCTCCGCAGAGATGCCGAAGCTTCCTGTTAAGGCGCCCCGCCTGCCCAAAGGCAAGGCGCAAATCCTGTCCTCAAAACAGGCGTACAAGGGCAAGGTCTTCAGCGTGTACACGGAAAAAGTACGCGAGCCCAACGGCGTGGAAGCCATCCGCGATGTCGTTCGCCACTCCGGTTCGGTCGTTGTGTTAGCGGTGGATGAAAGCACCAACCCCGCCGATCCTCTCGTTGTTATCGAGCGTCAGTTCCGCCACGCCGCCGACCAGTATTTGTTGGAACTTCCTGCCGGACGCGTGGAACCCGGCGAAAAAACGCTCGCAGCCGCCAAGCGTGAACTCATTGAAGAAACTGGCTACCGCGCAAAGAAATGGACGAAGCTCGTCCGCTACTACGCCAGCCCCGGCTTCGTGGCGGAGTGGATGGAAATCTATCTCGCCACCGGGATCGTCGCTGGAACCGCAGAGCCGGAGGATGATGAAAAGATTGAAGTTCGCCTTCTGCCGCTCTCGGAACTGGTACGGATGTGCGCCGCAGGCGAGATTCACGATGGCAAAACCATCGTCGGCGCACTTAGCTATGCACAGCGGCTGCGCGATCTTTCCGGCAAGTAAACCCAGCCTTCGATGTCATGAAATGGCATGACACCGAAGGCTGTAATTTTTCGGAAAAATTTACCTTACCCTGCTCCGAAATCTTCTTCAGCGCGTCTATCAAGCACCATCCTCGCGACGGATAATCCAGCGAGCACGTAGGCCGTGATGGTTGCGCAAGTGGTGAGCACGAGTGGCACAGTACAAGGGCACAGTGAAGTGGTTCAACAATGCAAAGGGCTATGGCTTTCTGGGACGCGATGATGGCGGCGCGGATGTGTTCGTGCACTATAGCGCGATCCAGTTGGATGGCTACAAGAGCCTGAAGGAAGGCGACCCGGTGGAGTTCGATGTGATTCAGGGCTCCAAAGGACCGCAGGCCGACGCAGTTATTCTGACGGCGGCCTAACGCTTCATTCGGGGCGGCTCCAAAAAGGGCGGGCTTCAACCCGCCCAAACTCCTCTCTGCGCAACGAAGACCTCACAACTAAGACTGCGCCAATGTAGTCTCATCTCCGTATGGACAACATCACCATGGCGCGCCTGCTGGAAGAAACAGCGGCGCTGCTGGAGATTGACGCAGCCGATCCCTTCCGCGTACGCAGCTATCGGCGCGCAGCGGAAGCAGTGGAACAGCAGACCACCCCTCTCGTCACCCTCGTTGACGATCCCAAGCAATTGCTTGCCATCGGCGGCATCGGCAAAGGCATGGCCTCGAACATTGTGGACATGGTCCGCACCGGTTCCATGCCACTGCGCGATGAGCTGCTGAAGAAATACAAGGCATCCATGCTGGAGCTTCTCCGACTCCCCGGCATGGGGCCGAAGACGGTTGCGCTTATGTGGAGCGCACTCGAAATCTCCAACATCGATGAGCTGGAAACTGCCGCCAAAGCTGGCCATCTGGCAAAGCTGCCACGCTTCGGACAGAAGCAGGTGGATAAGCTGCTCAAAGGCATTGAAGACGCGAAGAAAAACAGCGGACGCTTCCGCATCGACAACGCAGCAGAGATCGCTGAAACCATCAGCAAACTCATCCGTGAATTTCCCGGCATGGAAACTATCACACCTGCAGGTTCGTTGCGACGCGGCAAGGAATCCGTCGGCGACCTTGATCTTCTCGTCACCGGCCCCGCATGTGAACCGGATGTGGTCAGCGCAGCCGTAGAGCATGTCGCATCACTCCCGCTGATCGACACGCTTATCGCCCGAGGTCAGAACAAGGTAAGCTTCACGCTGCGCAATCAACTGCAGGTAGATGTACGGTTGTTACCGCGCGCAAGCTACGGAGCGGCGCTGCAATACTTCACCGGCTCCAAGATGCACAACGTACTGTTGCGCCAGAAAGCACTGAAGCGTGGCTATACATTGAGCGAATACGCGTTGGCTCGCATGAATCCGCAGGAAGGTGAAAGCGCCATCGTCGCAGCCGCCACCGAGGAAGAGATTTACGCAGCACTCGGTATGCAGTGGATTCCGCCGGAGCTGCGTGAAAACTGTGGCGAGCTGGAAATGGCCGAAGCCAGCACGCTGCCGCAGCTCATCACGCTGGATGACATTCGTGGCGACGTACACATGCACACCGTCGCCACCGATGGCAGCTTCACCATCCGCGAGATGGCAGAAGGCGCGCTGCTGCGTGGATTGAAGTACATCGCCATCACGGACCATTCGAAAAACCTCGCCATGACCAATGGCCTGGACGACGCACGCGCACGCGATCACATCCGCGCCATCCATGCGGTGGATGCAGAGATGAAAGGCCGCATCCGCGTCTTCGCCGGCATTGAGGTGGACATCCTGCAGGACGGCTCGCTCGACCTGGAAGACGAAACGCTGGCGCAGATGGATGTCGTCATCGGCAGCATCCACTCTGCCTTCAATCTTCCGGCAGAAGAACAAACGGAACGTCTTCTGCGTGCGGTTGAAAATCCTCATCTGCACATCCTCGGCCATCCTACCGGCCGCAAGGTACTCAAGCGCGATCCGTATCCATTCGACATGGACAAGGTACTGCGCCGGTGCGCTGAACTAGGCGTTGCCGTGGAGCACAATGCAGCACCCGCGCGTGCCGACCTCAGTGACCTCAACCTGCGCAAAGCCAAATCACTGGGCTGCAGGATCAGCGTGAACACCGACGCGCACTCACTGGAAGACATGGACAAGATGCGCTTCGGCATCACGCAGCTTCGTCGCGCATGGCTCACAAAGGATGACGTTTTGAACACACTCGACGCCGATGCGTTTCTCAAAGCGCTTCGTAGTCGTCCTTGAAAAGAATGACGTCATATAACAGCACCACAACAAGCGCCAAAGGCGCGCCGACATATTAGCCTAGGCCGAAGGCCCAGGTAAGGCGCACACGAAATCAATCAAGGGCCAAGGGGCCGCCCTATCGGCGCGACGAAAAGGAATCACGAATGGCAGAGATGAAACTGGACGGCGGTGACAAGCGGCAGCGTGGCATGCTGGTGCCCATTCTGATTGCGCTGGGAATCCTTGCAGCAGCAGGTGGATGGTTTGCAAAGGTGTACCTGCACCCTGAGGTCACAGCCACCGCTGGCCCTTTGCAGACGTTTGAATACACGGCCCAATACGCACGCGGCGGCGGCATACTCGTCGGCGAAAATCAAACCGACGTCGTCACCTATGTCATCGCCGACATCGCATTGAAAGACAACACGGAAGTCCCGCTCTTCCTTAAAAGCATCGACGGCACACTCACCATGGAAGACGGCACCATCATGACCGCCAGCGCGCTGGAGAAGACAGACCTGCCGCGCCTTGCCGCCATGTTCCCTGCCATGCAGCCAAAGCTGGATGCCGTTGCACCCGCGCCATTGCTGCGCGAAAGCACCATCGCTCCCGGCGCCACCGGCCACGGCTACGTCATCTTCGCGTACAACGTGCCACAGGATGTATGGAACAAGCGCAAGGCCTCTGATGTCAGCATTAGCTTCTATCACCAGGAAACCGTAAAGGTGAAACTACCGAAGTAAGCGGCATCTGATGCCACAAAGCCCGTCATCCTGAGCGAAACGAAGCGTTAGCGAAGTGCAGTCGAAGGACCTGCATTCTTATCCCGTATGAGAGCGTCAAAGTGAAGACGTATGCCTTGAAGTTGCGGCATCGACTTCCCGAAACGTTGTAGTGGGTTGAGAGGAATGCAGGTCCTTCGACTTCGCTCAGGATGACGGTCTCCGACCGTAGGAGCTTCGCTGAAGTACAAGTAGGAGCGGAGCTTGCAATAAGCTCCGCTCCACGCTTCATCCGCCGAGCGAGAAATTCACGGTAATGGTTGTCTCCACATCCGTGGGTTCGCCATTCAACAGGTAAGGCCGATACCGCCACGTCTGCACCGCAGCCACCGCACTGCTGCGAAGCATCTCCGGGCCGGAGATTACGGTCAGCCGCTGCATCTCTCCGTTCTTCGAGATGATGGCACGCAACACCACCGCACCCGATACACCCGCAGCCTTTGCAATCGCTGGATAGACAGGATTGTTTCCGGAAAGCCTGTTGCCTGCGATCACGCCGCTGGAGATGAGCACAGGAGCAGTCACCTTCGGCTTTGTCACAGTCGCCACTGGCGGAGGAGGAGCCACTCCCAGGGCTCCTACGGGACCAAGTCCAGCGCCATCCGTAGCTCCAACAATGGACATGCCCACATTTATCCCTGTCGTGGGCGGCGCATCATCATGCCCGCGATCAATCGTGTGTGGAATAGCAGTTGGAGCCGTGAATACATTCATCACAGCCACAGACTTCACAGTCCGTTGCGGTGTGGCTTGTTGCACGGGAGTGGCATGGGGAGGTGGAGGAGGAGCCGTCACCACGGACATCAACGAGGTCCGCGGCAACGCCTCTGGATACAGCAGTGGAACCAGGATCATCGCACCGACAATCATTGCGTTGAACGTAGCGGTGATCCACACAAAGCGGCCGGAGTTTGACCTCAGCGCGCCTGACGATTCGACGATCGACATCTCGAACATAAGCAGTCCCATCTGCGAGAGAGAATGCTGGGACTGTAGACACCGACGCTGATCGTTTTGTTACAGCTATTGCCCCTTCGGGACAGATAAATATCCCGTCACCTGGTTCTTGCCCACGTTGTTCACCACAATCTCAAACAACGCCGGATTCTTGCCGCTGTAGAACTGCACCGGCTCATACAGGGTCTTATCCTTCTTCTCGATGTTGCGATCGTCGGAACTGAGGTTGAGCGTGAACTTGCCCTTCTTCTGATCCACCTTCTTCAACTGCAACTTCACGGACGACAGCAGCGTGGGCTGCGCGCCCTTCTGCAGCGTGAACTCGTAGTAAGTGCGATCACCCTTGTGCTTCAGATCTTCCAGCTCATCGTGGTTCTTCGCAATCAGGCCACTCATCACGCCCGCATCGCCAATCGTGCGCTGCAACTGCGTTTTGGTATCGGCCAGATCAGCCTTCGTTGCGGCAACGTCTGTCTTCGTAGAACCCAGGTCCGTCTTCACAGAGCCCACGTCCGACTTCACGGCGACAACGTTCTCGCTCAACTTTGCTTCCGCTTCTTCGCGCTTCGCATTGTCAATGTTCTGCTGCTTCATGATGGACGCGGCCTTCGCGTCCAACTGCGCCTGCGTGGTGCCCAGCTTCTGCGCAAACGTCTCCGATGCAGCGCGCGACCGTGCGTCAGAGGCATAAATGCGCTGTTGCAGCGTGCCTGCGCGCTCATCCGTCATGGCCAGTTTTTCTTCTGTCTTCTGCAGACGGTTCTGCAGCACGAAGGACCATACAAGCGCGCCAATGGCCAGCAGAATGGAAAACGCAACAGCAACGGGCAGCAATGCTGCATAGGAGCGTTGTGCGTCGGTATGGGAAGTCTGATCGTCCACGGTTCCTCCACGGATACTCTGCGACTCGTATCTGATTTCGCAGATTTCAAATCGCGCATGGTGCGAACTTAGAATAGACGCATGCGATCCCCCGATGTTGTCATTGCTGGTGCCGGACTGATTGGCCTCTCATGCGCCCTGGAGCTGCGAGCCGCAGGTGTGGCTGTGACCGTGGTGGAGCGTGGCCGCGCCGGACAGCAGGCTTCCTGGGCTGCGGGCGGCATGATTGGCGCCAGCGATTCCACCCATCCCCACCCGCCGGAGCTGGTGGCCATGGCCGAGCACAGCAGCAATCTGTATCGCGATTACCTGGAAATCATTGCGGAGCGCGGCGGCACGCGCGTCCCCTTCGAGACGGAATGGGTGCTGGAACAGGCCGAAGGCTGGCGTCATCATCGCACCACGCTTCCGGCGCTCGCCGGATCGGGCTATCGCCGACACGCGGAACCCAGCCTTGATCCGCGCAAGCTTTTTGCCGCACTGCGTGACGCCGTGACCAGGTCCGACATCACCATCCAGGAAGACGCACCCGTCCGCGGCGCATTTCAGCGTGAAGGCGGCGTCGACGTCCGCGTGAAGGACAGCGTGGTCTCCTGCGGCACGTTTCTCGACTGCACCGGCGCGTGGAGCCCGCCGCCTGTGCATCCCGCCAAAGGCCAGATGCTGCGCTTGAACGCCCCCGGAGCCATGTCCGCGCGTGGCCTCGGCAATATCGTCGTGCGCACGCCCGACATCTACCTGATCCCGCGGCTGGATGGCACCATTGTGATCGGTTCCACGATTGAAGATGCGGGCTTCGACCGCACCGTACACGACACAGATATCCAGCATTTACGCGCCGAAGCAGCGGCTCTGCTGCCTGCCCTGGCCGACGCGCCAGAGGTGGAGCGCTGGGCCGGTCTGCGTCCCGACACACCCGACCATCTCCCCCTGATCGGCCGTACCGGCGAGCATTCTTTCGTCGCTGCCGGACACTTCCGCAACGGCATTCTGCTGGCCCCCGCAACGGCACAAGCCATGTCCGAACTGATCCTCGGCGAGCCTGCTGTCCTTGACCTGCAGGCCTTCCGCCCGCAGCGATTTCCGCAGTATGCCGACTGAAATCAGGATTCTCTCAGCCCGGGCAGCGCGATATTCGCGCAGACGTGATGACAACCGCACAGACCTTTCGATATAACGGCGGTTTATAAGGCTGTATTGCCCACCCACTCAGGAGTCATCATCCATGTCGCAGGCAGTTGCCCCACGCGGGCTTGAAGGGATTGTTGCTACGACCTCCGGTATCTGCTGGATTGATGGTGAGGCGGGCGTCCTTTCCTATCGCGGCATCGATATTCACGAGCTCGCCGCCAAGTCCACTTTTGAAGAAACCACGTACCTGCTTTGGTTTGGCACACTGCCCACCGCCGCGGAACTGGAAGACTTCAGGCAGAAGCTCGCAGCCACGCGCACCCTTCCGGCCAGCGTGGTCACTTTCCTGAAGACGTTGCCCAAAGAAGCCAGCGTGATGGAAGTGCTCCGCACCACCGTCAGCCTGCTCAGCATCGGCGACCCGGACGACACCGACTCCAGCCACGAAGCCAACGTCCGCAAGAGCTTCCGCCTCACCTCACAGATTCCCATGGTCGTGGCGTACTTCGATCGCATCCGCAAGGGCAAGGCCGTGGTCGAAGCTGACACCACGCTCAGCCACGCGGGCAACTTCCTTTACATGCTGACCGGCGAAAAGCCCATCACGGAAGCCGAGAAGGCCTTTGACGTTGCGCTGATCCTGCACGCCGACCACGAACTCAACGCCTCCACCTTCGCCGCACGCGTCATCGCCGCCACACTCAGCGATGTGCACTCCGCCATTACCGGCGCCATTGGCGCGCTGAAGGGACCACTGCACGGCGGCGCCAACGAAGCCGTGATGAAGCTGCTTTACGAGATCGATGCCGCAGGAGCAGACCCCGTGGAATACGTGAAGGACCTGCTGGCGAACAAGGTGAAGGTTTCCGGCTTCGGCCATCGTGTCTACAAGACGGAAGACCCCCGCGCCACGCATCTGCGCCGCATGTCAAAGGACCTTGGCACCGCCGCAGGCAATGCCAAGTGGTACGAGATGAGCGAAAAGATTGAAGGCTACGTGCGCGGCGAAAAGAAGCTCAACGCGAACGTCGACTTCTACTCCGCCTCCACCTACACCACGCTCGGCATCGACATGGATCTGTTCACGCCCATCTTCGCGGTAAGCCGCATCTCCGGCTGGGCAGCACACGTCATCGAGCAGCATGACAACAATCGACTGATCCGTCCCCGCGCGGAATATACCGGCCCGGCCTATCCCGCGCCTTACATTCCCGTGGGACAGCGCTCGTAATTTCTTCAGTTCGATTGCCACGAAGTGCCCTGCCCGAATAGGCTTTAGGCTTATGCGGTCAGGGCGTTTCTTTTTGCGATGGTGTCTATGGACTGTCACAGTCCCGGGGATATGCCCTGCGCAAACCGCAACACCACAAGCCACGGCAGCCGTTCAGAACACAAAGACCATGTCCGATCAGGATCTGGCATTGGCTGTGGCCAACAGCCTTGGCCCTGCGGGCATCGTGCCGCGCACCACCGGCTTCAACGCCAGCGTCATCTCCAGCTCGCAATACGATTCCATCACCGGCTGGGCCAACATCCTGACGCCAAGCCTTGCGTGGCGATTCAACCGCTACGTCAGCGCCGATGTCGCCACGCCGCTCTTCCTGTACATGCGTTCGCAACGTATGGTGCAGCCACCCTTCGGACCGCCCTACACCGACACCACGATCCGCCACGGCCTGCCTGGCGACACCACCCTGGCTCTGCACCTGGGTTCGAAAAGCTTCGATATGGGCAGGCTTGGTGACTTCTATGATGTGGTGACCGGCTCCCTCTCCGCGCCCACCGGCTCCGTGGAAGACGGCATTGGCGCGGGCAAGGTGACCTACAACGTCACGAATCATCTGCAGTCCGCCAGCTTCCTCGCGCCGTACGTCGACCTCGGCATCGGTTCCACAAGCCGCCTGCAGAACCGCCGCGTGCAGCGTTCGCAGACCTCGCGTGGCCAGCTTGCCAACTTTGGCGTAGGTGTCAGTATGGAGCTGCCCCGCTCTTCCACCATTTACCTGGAAGGTTACGAGCAGCTCCCTCTTGGCACGCAAACCGTCTACCAGGTGGACCCTCGTTCCGGCCGGCCGGATGTCACGCAGAACTCGAACGGCCTCGCCGAAGACAACGGCATCAATCTCTCCTTCGACCTCCCGCTGGCGCCCCATGTCATCTGGTCAGCCTTCTACAGCCGCGGCCTGCGCCTGCATGAAGACACCGTAGGATTCGCCTTCACCCTCCTGCTTCGCAACCCGCATCGCAAAACCACCGACCGCTGAGATGTGGCACGCACATCCGGCACAATAGAAGGAATGACCTCCGCTCCTCAGAACGAAACGCGTCGCGGCCTGATCGTGGCCATTGACGGCCCCGCAGGCGCAGGCAAAAGCACCGTCGCCGCGCATCTGGCGCGCACCTTTGGCCTGCTCAATCTGGAAACCGGCGCCATGTATCGCGCCCTGGCTCTCAAGGCTCTGCGTAACAAAATACCCGTAACCGACGGCGAAGCCGTCCTCGCGCTCACCACCAACACCACCATCACGCTTGAACCCGGCGCTGGCGGCAACCGCGTTCTGCTGGACGGGGAAGACGTCACCGCGATACTGCGCAATCCCGAGGTGACACAGGCAGCCTCGCAGGTCTCTGTACACGGCCCGGTCCGCGTGTGGATGGTCAACGCGCAGCGCACCCTTGGCCTTGGCGCCGCAACAGGCGTCGTCATGGAAGGCCGGGACATTGGCACCGTCGTCTTCCCCGATGCCGATGTGAAGATCTTCCTCGACGCCAGCGTGGAAGCGCGCGGCGATCGCCGCTTCGCCCAGCAGCCCGCCGCCGAGTCAAAAGAAAACCTCCTCAACGAAATGCGCGACCGCGACAGGCGCGACCGCGAACGCACGGAGAGTCCTCTGCGCCCCGCGGAAGACGCCATCGTTCTGGATACCACCGGCATGACGCTGGATCAGGTTCTGGAACGCGCCGCGGCCATCGTGGCAAACGTCCCTCGCCGTTAGCTCTAATGGAAATAGGGTCGGCAGACTTCCGTGTCTTCAGGAAATTTTCCGAACCCTTGTTTTTCCTGAGTAAATTTTGTGTTTCGTGCTAGTCTATGCCCAATCGTTAGAGACAAAGTGGTCATTTCCCCGCCAAAAGCGCGGATAACCCCTTGTATTCAACGGCAGACTCGAACAAAGAAGAAGAGGACCGGGCTTTATGGAACAGGGCACAGTGAAGTGGTTCAACGACGCAAAGGGATTCGGGTTCGTCAGCCGTGAAAATGGCGAGGACGTCTTCGTACACTACTCGGCAATCCAGTCCAATGGCTTTAAGAGCCTGCAGGAAGGTCAGGCCGTGCAGTTCAACGTGGTGAAGGGACCCAAGGGCTGGCAGGCGTCGGACGTCACGCCGCTCTAAGCCATCTGCATTAACCCCCGGCAGATTCAGAGGGCAGTCTTCCCAACAGAGGCTGCCCTCTTACGCAAGCACTAGTTACAAGTGAACTGCGTGTACAGATACGACGTCACTGTCGCAATCGTTGAGACGTAAAACGACACAAAGCTGCCAGACCCCAGTGTCCCTGGCCCGGTGCATGTCGTTGTTGTGTTCGGTGCAACCGTGCAGGCCGTAGACGGATTCGCGCTCATATTCCCCGGCGTTCCTGTACGAATCGTCAACTGGGCATTCGTCGTCTGCCCGCCTGTGATGGGGGCCGCGTAGTAATACGCCTGTACGCTGGCCAGGTTGCAGGTGGAAGGAAGCCACTGCAACACTGTCCCGAGCTCCGTGGCGCTTTTCACATCGGTCAACGGGTTGTAATACTGCGCCACGCCGCTCGCAACCGTGTGAACCGCCGAAAAGAACGCACTGCCGCCGCTGGAAGACCCCGCAGGTCCCGTTGGCCCCGCAGGCCCAGTCGCGCCGGTGTCGCCCTTGGGAATCGTGAAGTCCAGTTGGATGCTCGACGGATCCGTGCTCACGTTCTTCACAATCGCTGCAGTCCCCGCGGCACCGGTATGCGTGGCAGAGACGCTGATCGACGGAGCCGTTCCCGCAGCCCCGGCGGCACCCGCAGCCGCCAGCAAAGCCCATGCCGAAGCACTTCCCGCGTCGCCCACAGGATGAACGCCACTACTTGCGGCGCGCGCAAAGTAAGCCGAACCGTTGTACGTGACCACGCTCGTTGGCTGATAGGAAACCGAACTATCCCACGCTCCCAGGAACGTCAGCCCCACCGAACCCGTCGCGCCCGTATCCCCTTTCGGCAGCGTGAAGTTCAGGATCGCCGCATTCGAAGTCCCCGCATTCGTAACGGTGGCAGTCGCACCGCTGGTCACTGTGCCAATGGCAACGGTCGCAGGCCCCGGATTGCCCTGTAATGCCAGCAATTCCCAGTCGCCCGTGTTGTTCGCAACGGAAACTGCCGGATCGGCAGTATTCGTGCTCCGCTTCGCCACATACGATGACCCGGCCTCGAAGACCACGTCGCCCAGGCTGTATCCGGTTCCGGCCAGCCACGTTCCCTTGTACGTCAACCCCGGTGAACCTGTAGCACCGGTCGCGCCCTGCGGAATGGTGAAATTCAAAACCGCGGCACTGCTGCTGCCCGCGTTCTGCACCACCACACTGCTGCCCGCTGCACCTGTGCTGACCGTGCCCACCTGAATCGTCGCCGCAGCTCCCGCGGCACCGTTCGTTCCGTTGGTGCCATTCGCACCCGCAGCACCCGTTGCACCCGCAGCCGCCAACAGTGACCATAACGACGAAGAACCCGGCGTCACCGCCACATTCACATCCGAAGTCGAGATATATGCCGACCCGCCGTATGAAACCGCATCGCCCGTCACATAGCCGGTGGCGCCGCTCCACGCACCCCTCCATTGCAACCCCGGAACACCCTGCTGCCCGACAGCCCCCGTAGCTCCCGGATCTCCCTGCGGCCCCTGACTTCCCTGCAAACCCTGTACGCCGGTGGCTCCGGTATCGCCCTTCTGTGCCAGCAGTTGCCACGCGGGACTGATGCCCGGAGCATTCCCCGTCACCGCCGCATAAGCGATGTAGGATGACCCGTTGTAAGAAACCGCATCGCCTGCAATGTAAGCCGTCGTTGCAGACCACGGCCCCAGAAACCGCACCGGTTGTCCCTGCGGACCGGCAGGCCCTATCGGTCCCTGCACACCCTGCGAACCAGTAGCTCCCTGCGGCCCGGCAACACCCTGCGCACCCACCGGCCCCTGCGCTCCGGGAGCCGCAATCTGCTGCCACCACAGCGCCGACGAATCCGGAGGATTACCGTAGTTCGTCGCCTGCAACGAAAGCCACGTCCCACCCGCATAGGTCACCGCATCATGCAGCGCATAGCTGGTGCTGCCGTTGTAAGCCCCCAGATACTGCATCCCAGCAACACCCTGCGGCCCTACCGGCCCAATATCGCCGGTATTGCCCTGCGGCCCTTGCGGACCCGCTGGCCCAGCCTGCCCCTGCACTCCCTGCAAGCCCTGAGGCCCCTGCAAACCCGTGGCGCCCATCGCCGCCAGCAGCGTCCAGTCCGCCGGGGAACTATCCGGCGAGTTCCCATGATTCGTCCCATGCAGCGAAAGCCACGTCTGCCCCTGCCACGCCACCGCATCATTGGTCGCGTAATTTGTGGTGGAAACATACGTTCCCTGCCACGTCAGGCCCACCGGCCCCGGATCGCCCTGCGGTCCCACCGCCCCGGTCGGCCCCTGCACTCCCTGTGCCCCATCGCGCCCCGGAGCACCCTGTGGTCCCGTCGAACCGACAGGACCGGTTGGCCCCTGCGGACCAGCCGAACCCACCATTCCCGCGGGCCCCTGTGGACCAATCGGCCCGGTGTTACCCGTATCGCCCTTCACACCCTGCGGCCCCTGCGAAGTCAGAGCCCCCCAGTACGTCGGCGAACTATCCGGCGTATTCCCCTGGTTCGCATCCACCAGCGACGCCCACGACCCGCCCTGCCAAACCACCACATCGCCCGTCGCATAGTTCGTGGTGGAGGCATACACCCCCTGATACACAAACCCCGGACGCCCAGTAGCTCCCGTTGCGCCGCGATCACCCTGCGGCCCAGTAGCCCCGGTATAGCCACGCTCGCCCTGGGGTCCCTGCGGACCAATGGCTCCGGCAACACCCTGGGGCCCCTGCACCCCAATCGCCGCAGGCACCAGCGCCGCCCAGTCGTTCCCTGAAATATCCGGCGCATTGCCACGATTCGAATCATGCAGCGATACCCACGCTGTGTCCTGCCATGTCACCACATGGTTGGTCGCATAGTTTGTCGTCGCTGCATACGCACCGTCAAACAGCAGGCCATTGATGATGGTCGTGATCGAAGCAGGGTTCGTGGAAGCAGGCACCAGCACAGCCCAGTCGCCGGACGAAGTATCCGGCGTATTGCCATGATTCACGTCATGCAGTGAAACCCACGCAGCGCTCTGCCACGTCACCACCTGGTTCGTGCTGTAGTTCGTCGTGGACACATACGCCCCGGCATACTGCAACCCATTTCCCGTAGACGACCCGCTACCGCTCGCAGCAGGAACCAGCAGTCCCCACGACGTCCCGGAAAAACTCGGCACATTGCCCGTATTCGCGCCCACCAGCGACACCCACGCCGCATTCGCAGACGTCACCACATCGCCCGCCGCATACAGCGTGGTCTGGCTCCACGCCCCCTTGTACGTCATGCCTGAAGCGTTCGTTCCGGGATCGCCCTTTGGACCCTGAGGTCCCACTGGCCCTTGTGGTCCCGGATCGCCCTTCGGACCACCTGCAGGGCCTGCTGGTCCCTGCGGCCCCGTGGCCCCGGTATCACCCTTCGGCCCCTGTGGTCCCACCGGCCCCACCACGCCGCTGGTCAGCGCAATCTCCAGCTCCGCAGGATGCGCCGTCGTATCGCTTTCCTTGCTATCCAGCGCCACGTCCGCCGTCGACGTTGTCAGCGCTAATCCAAAGTTCGTGGTCGGAGTATTCACCCATGCCTGCACCATCGCCGTGACATCCACCGCCACAAACTGCGCCTCATCCGTCACGGCGAACACCTGCGCTACCGTACCCAACAGCGGCAGCGTCTGCGCGGTCACCGCACCTTCCGCCCATGCGGTCGATACCGGCGCAACGCCCACCACACCCGGCGTATTCACACGGTTCACATACAGCCGCAGCGTCGCTCGGCTAATCTGCGATCCCGTCGTTCCCGACGGCAACGTGCCCAGGTCAAACCGCAGCAGCGCCGTACTGGTGCTGTTGATGTACAGATTGCTCAACGAACCAAAATTAACGGATGGACGGCCCGTATCCACGGCAGTATCCGCGGCCAACGTTGCCGCCTGCCCGCGAACACACCCCGGCAACAGCAACAGGCCTGCAAATGCCAGCGCCGCCGGGCAGAATCGCCACGTAGCGATTCGCGATGAACTAAGACTTAGTTGCATGCGGCGTAAAACGTCAACACACAACACAAACCACGACACACGATGCAAAAGGCCATGTACCATCGGGGCCAATCGCTGTCCGAATGTCTATTCAGGAGAGCTACAGTGTAACGACAGAACCCCACCTGCTTCTGTCGCAACGACCACGCACAGCTCATAATTTCCGCATCTAACCACTCGCGTTCCCAAAACGGGAAGAAACACTCCCGCGATACACTCGCAGGGTCGTTCTGCACCTATTTGTTTTTCTTTGAGGAAGCACACTGATGAGCAACAGCCCGAACGCCGGCAAGCTGCCGGACCCGCACTGCCTGACCGACCTGCCCCGTCTCGTCTCCGCCTACTACACGCTGCATCCTGACGCTGACAACGCCGCGCAGAAGGTCAGCTTCGGTACCAGCGGCCATCGCGGTTCCGCGCTGCACGGCGCATTCAACGAGGACCACATCCTCGCCATCACGCAGGCCATCTGCGAATATCGCGCAGGCCAGAAGATCACCGGCCCCCTCTTCCTCGCGATGGACACCCACGCGCTCAGTGAACCTGCCTTCCGCAGCGCGCTCGAAGTCCTCGCCGCCAACGGCATCGCCACGCGCATCGACGCAGGCACACCCGAGACTAGCGGCCAGCCCGGCTACACACCCACGCCCGCGCTCTCGCACGCCATCCTGGTCTACAACAAGGGCCGCAAAGACGCCCTGGCCGATGGCATCGTCATCACGCCCTCGCACAACCCGCCCGAAGACGGCGGCTTCAAGTACAACCCGCCCAACGGCGGCCCAGCAGACACCGACGTCACCGGCTGGGTGCAGAACCGCGCCAACGACATCCTGAAAGCAAAGCTCTCAGGCGTAAAACGTGTGCCCTTCGAACAGGCACTCAAAGCCTCGACAACGACCAAACACGACTACATCACCGAGTACGTTGACGGCCTCTCCAATGTCGTCGATATGCAGGCCATCGCCGCCAGCGGCCTCAAACTCGGCGTTGATCCCCTGGGTGGCGCAGGCGTCTATTACTGGCAGCGCATCGCAGACAAATACAAACTGCCGCTGCAGGTGCTCTCCACCATCGTCGATCCCACCTTCCGCTTCATGCACATCGATTGGGACGGCAAGATCCGCATGGATTGCTCCTCGCCCTTCGCCATGGCCGGCATGATCCAGAACAAGGACCACTTCGACGTAAGCTGGGCCTGCGATACCGACCATGACCGCCACGGCATCGTCGCCAAGTCCACGGGCCTGCTGAACCCCAACCACTATCTCGCCGTCAGCATTGAGTACCTCTTCGCCAACCGTCCTAACTGGCGCAAGGACGCCGCCATCGGCAAGACACTCGTCTCGTCCTCGATGATTGATCGCGTGGGCGCTGGCCTCGGCCGCAAAGTCCTCGAAGTCCCCGTCGGCTTCAAGTGGTTCGTCAACGGCCTCTCGGATGGCTCGCTCGGCTTCGGCGGTGAAGAATCTGCTGGCGCATCCTTTCTCTGCCTCGACGGTTCCGCATGGTCCACCGACAAGGACGGCCTCATCATGGGTCTGCTCTCCGCGGAGATGACCGCACGCACCGGCAAGGACCCCGGCGAACTCTACCAGTCGCTCACCGCACGCTACGGCAACCCCGTCTATCAGCGCATCGACGCCGCAGCCACGAAGGAAGAGAAAGCCAAACTCGGCAAGCTGTCACCGGAACAGGTCACCACAAAGGAACTGGCAGGCGAACCCATCACCGCCGTCCTCACCAACGCCCCCGGCAACGGCGCGGCCATTGGCGGCCTGAAAGTGGCCACGGAAAACGGCTGGTTCGCAGCACGCCCCTCCGGCACGGAAGATGTCTACAAGATCTACGCGGAAAGCTTCCAGGGTGAAGACCACCTCCGCCAGATTCAGGACGAAGCCAAACAACTGGTCAACGCAGCACTCAAGGGCTAACTGCGAAACAAAAGAGCGAACGCAGCGTCCACAACGAACCGCCGCGACGCTGCGGAACCGTTGCGAACACTGCGTTCGCTCTTGTTTTACTTCTTAACCTGCTTTGCAACGATCAGCGACGAAATCTTGTCATACGTGGCCTTGGGCACAATGCCGCGCGACACAAGCTGGTTCTTCGCCGTGTACGGACGTCCGTCCACAATCTTCTTCGAATACACCTGCCCCACACCTGGCAGCGCCTGCAGTTGATCCAGCGAGGCTGTGTTAATGTCCAGCGGCTCACCCTTCATAGCCGGTGCTGCGGCAGCGGCCTTGGTCACTGCAGTTGTAGCGGGCTTGCTCTGCGCGTGCAGAACGGGGAGGGCCAGCGCCAGGACAAATGCGGGAAGAATACGGAAAAGCTTCATACGGAACGTCCTCCTAAAGGTACTTCCGTAAGCAACATACGCCCCCGCAATCCCGCTGCATAGAGTCAGTTTGCAATTCTTCATCCCGCAGGAATCAATTGACATAGAACCCTTCGGCGATTAGCCTTGTAGTTGCAATGCTCGTTCGCACACACCATCACGGCCACCATCACCACGCGCACATCAGCGCGACGGCGGCGGTATCCGGTGCAAAGCGGTAGACGAAGGCAACAAGCACAGGATTCGATTCATCACCAGCCCGCCCGAGCGATGCTCACTGGCGGGCTTTGTTGTGTCCGCCTCATCGCAAACGGCACAACCACTTGAGGAAGAAATGACCACTGCAGCAGCCACGCAACCCACTATCGACTTTGTAAAAGCAGGCGGCCTCGTCCCCGGCGTTGTCCAGCACGCCACCACTGGCCAGATGCTCATGCTCGGCTTCCTGAATGAAGAGAGCTACCGCCGCACACTGGAGTCCGGCTTCGTCACCTTCTTCTCCCGCACACGCAACAAGCTGTGGATGAAGGGCGAAACCAGTGGCAACCGCCTGAAGATCGTCAGCCTGCACACAGACTGTGACAGCGACACGCTCCTCTTCCGCGTGGAAGTGGAAGGCGACGGCCTGGTCTGTCACGAAGGCACCGTAAGCTGCTTCACCCGCGAAATCGAAATCACGCGCGAGAGCATTGAGATCACCAGCGACAGCATTGAGATCACGCACGAGAGCGAGATCATCCGCGACAGCATTGAGATCACGCACGAGAGCGAGATCATCCGCGAAGTCGAAATCAGCAAGTAATGAAGTCGAATTAACAAGTGATGTTGGGTGCCCCACATCTCGATTCTGAGATGTGGGCAGAGCGGCAAAGCCGCTCTCATCGAGCGAAGCTCGACCAACAAAGTTTCTGAAGAAGCTCGACAGGAAAAGTTTTGAAGGGGTCCGGCTTTAGCCGGGCCATAAGAATCAAGCAATGAAACGGGGCTTTAGCCCCTGAGGGTCTGCTGGTCAGGCCACATGGAGAAGACAGTGAGCAAACTCAAACTCGGCATCCCCAAGGGCTCCCTTCAGGACGCCACCATAGACCTCTTCAAGCGCGCCGGCTGGCAGATCAATCCCTCAGGCCGCAGCTACTTCCCCTCTATCAACGACCCTGATATCGAATGCATGCTCGTCCGCGCACAGGAGATGGCACGCTACGTGGAAACCGGCTCGCTGGACGCAGGCCTCACCGGTAATGACTGGATCCTCGAGAACCTCTCCGATGTCGAACGCATCACCTCGCTCACCTACAGCAAGGCCAGCCGCCAGCGGGTGAAGTGGGTCCTCTGCGTCCCTGAAGACTCGCCCTTCCAGAAGCCCGAAGACCTTGAAGGCAAAGTCATCGCCACCGAACTCGTCGAGTACACCAAGCGCTACTTCGCTGAGAAGAACATCAACGTCAAAGTCGACTTCTCCTGGGGCGCAACCGAAGTCAAGCCCCCCATGCTCTGTGACGCCATCGTTGAAGTCACGGAGACTGGCAGCAGCCTACGCGCCAATCGCCTCCGCGTCATCGACCTGCTGATGGAAAGCGAAACGCAGTTCATCGCCAACAAGAGCGCCTACACTGATCCGTTCAAGAAGCAGAAGATCGACAACCTTGCACTCATGCTCAACGGCGCCATCAACGCGCTCTCGCAGGTCGGCCTCATGCTCAACGTCCCCAAGGCTAACCTCGATCAGATCCTCTCGATCCTGCCCGCACTCTCTTCACCCACCGTCTCGCATTTGAAGGACGACAACTGGGTCGCGGTGAACACCATCCTCGACGAAAACACCGTCCGCGAAGTGATCCCGCAACTCAAGGCAGCAGGCGGCAGCGGCATCGTCGAATACCCACTCAGCAAGGTTGTTCTGTAACGCGCTTTTGGCTCTTGGCGGGTGCCCCACGTCTCGATTTTGAGACGTGGGTATCGCGCAAAGCGCGACCCAGCGAAGCTCATACGCATAGAGTGCGTCATCCTAAGCAAAGCTCATACGGCCAAAGGCCGTCATCCTGAGCGAAACGAAGTGAAGTCGAAGGACCTGCATTCCTCTCGCACTACGGGAATGCAACAAGGACGACCAATGAAGCTCATCAAAACCACAGGCCGCACCAAAGCCGCCGCTTACGAACTCCTGGCCACACTCGAACGCCGCGGTGCAGTCAAAACCGCCGAGGTGGAACCCGTCGTCCGCAAGATCATGCGCGACGTGCAGAAGAGCGGCGACAAGGCGTTGCTGAAATACGCCTCCCAGTTCGACAGCCTCAACGGCCCCATCCGCGTAACGCAGGAAGAAATGCTCGCTGCGTGGAATGAAACATCTCCAGAACTAAAAGCCGCACTGCAAGCCGCAGCGGAAAACATCCGCAGCTTCGCCGAACAACAAAAGGCCGAAGAGTGGATGACGCAGAACATACCCGGCGTCACCGTCGGCCAGATCATTCGTCCACTCGAATCCGTAGGCTGCTACGTCCCCGGTGGACGTTTCCCTCTGCCGTCCACGCTACTCATGACCGCGATCCCCGCGTCCGTCGCAGGCGTGAAGCGCATCGTCGTATGCAGCCCCAAGCCCGCACGCGAAACCCTCGCCGCAGCGCACCTCGCAGGCATCACAGAGATGTATCGCACCGGCGGCGCGCAGGCCATTGCCGCACTCGCCTACGGTACGCAGACCATCACGCACGTCGATAAGATCGTCGGCCCCGGCAACCTCTACGTCACCGCCGCCAAGATCATCGCGTCGACCGAGTGCGGTATCGACATGCCCGCAGGCCCAACTGAAATCGTCGTCACCAGCGAAAAGGGCAGCGCTGCAGGCATCGCCGCAGACCTCGTCGCACAGGCCGAGCACGATCCCGAAACCCTCGCCGTCTTCGTCACCGCAAACGAACAACTCGCACGCGGAGTAGTTAGCGAAGTTAAGCTTCAGGCCAAGGGCAACAAGCTCGCCGAAATCTCCCTGAAGGCACGCGGCACAGTGTTCCTCTGCGGCTCCATCGAAGAGACCCACATCATCACCAACCGCCTCGCGCCCGAGCACCTCACTGTCGACAGCGACAAGGATCTCAAGTGGGTCGTTAACGCGGGCAGTGTCTTCATCGGCAACTACTCGCCGCAGTCCATGGGCGACTACATCAGCGGCCCCAACCACGTTCTGCCCACAGGCCGCGTTGGCCGCATGCGTGGCGGTCTCAGCGTGAACGACTTCCTCAAAATCATCACCGTGCAGAACTACACACGCAGCGGCCTCGCCACACTCGCGCCGCAAGCCATCGCACTCGCAGAGGCGGAAGGCCTCATCGCGCACGCCAACTCTGTGCGCATCCGCAGAAAAGGAGGCAAGCGATGAGCGAAACAGCGCAAGCCACAAATACGGGTGCCCCACGTCTCGATTCTGAGACGTGGGAGATTCAACCGCGCCGCGCCATCCTCGCCATGCCCGAGTATCACCCGCCCCTCGGCGGCCGCGACGCACTGCGCCTCGACTTCAACGAGAACACACATGCCCCGTCACCGCGCGTGCGTGAAGCCCTCAGCACACTCTCGCTGGAAAGCTTCACCATCTATCCCGAACGCGCGCCGGTAGAAGCAAAAGTCGCCGCACACTTCGGCCTCAAGCCCGAGCAAGTGCTCCTTGCCAACGGCACCGACGAAGGCATTCACCTCGTCACCTACACCTTCCTCGAAGAAGGTGATGAATGCCTCTTCGCCACGCCGTCGTTTTTCATGTACGACGTCAACGCCATGGCCATGGGCGCAAAACTCATCCGCATCCAGATGGACAGCACGCTGCAATTCCCCTACCAGCGCATGCTCGACGCCATCACACCCAAGACGAAGCTCATCATCCTCTGCTCGCCGAACAACCCCACTGGTAACACCATCACGCGCGACCAGATCCGCACCATCGCAAAAGCCGCACCACACGCGGTCATTCTCGTCGACGAAGCCTACTTCCACTTCTTCGGCGAGAGCGTGATGACAGATTTGATTGAGGGTCATTCAGAGCGCAGCCAAGAATCCCCGCTCCCTTCGACCTCTACGACAGGTTCAGAAAGTTTCGGGCGCGAACCGGGTGCCCCACGTCTCGATTCTGAGACGTGGGTTCCACACAACATCCTCATCGCCCGCACCTTCTCCAAGGCCTACGGCCTCGCCAACCTGCGCGTCGGCGCCATTGCCGGACCAGTTAGCTTAATTAACCATCTCCGCAAAGCCAGCTCGCCTTACAACGTCAACGGCATCGCACTCATCGCCGTCAACGCCAGCGTGGACGACACCGAATACATCGACTGGTACGTTGCACAGATCACCGAAGGTCGCGAACGCATCTACAGGGCGCTCGACAACATGAAGGTGCCCTACTGGCAGTCGCACGCCAACTTCGTACTCATGCACATCGGCCCGCGCCACAAGGAGTTTGTCGACGGGATGCGCGCCCGCGGCGTGCTCGTCCGCGACCGCAGCAGCGACCCCGGCCTCGATGGCTGCGTCCGCATCACCATCGGCCTTGAAGATCAGATCAGCATCGGCATCGCCGCGCTTCGTGACACACTTGCAGGCATGGGATGGACGCCCGCCGAAGTGAACAAGCCGGAAACAGCACCCAAGGAGACACCCGACTATGAGTAACCCAGAGAACGGCAGCGACCTCCACACCGCACCGGCATACACCGAAGCCTTCCCTAACGCTCCTGGCACCCCTAAGACGGGTGCCCCACATCTCACTTCTGAGATGTGGGTTCAGCGCATCGCAGAGATCGACCGCAACACCACCGAGACCAAGATCAAGCTGCGCCTCAACCTCGACGGCCAGGGCACCTACAACGTCCGCACCGGCATCCGCTTCTTCGACCACATGCTGGAGCTCTTCACGCGTCACGGTGGCTTCGATCTCGACCTCGTCTGCAACGGAGACCTCGACGTCGACCAGCACCACACCGTGGAAGACGTAGGCATCGCACTCGGTGAAGCCTTCGACAAGGCGCTCGGCGACAAGAAGGGCATCCTTCGCGCAGGCTACTTCGTCATGGCCATGGACGAGACACTCGCCATCGCCGCCATCGACATCAGCGGCCGCGTTGGCTACGCCGTGGACGACCAGGTGAACGTGCCCATCGTCGGCGATCTGCAAACCGAACTCGTCACCGACTTCTTCGACGGCTTCGCCCGCGGCGGCCGCTGCAACGTCCATGTAAAAACCATGTACGGCCGCAGCAACCATCACAAGATCGAAGCCATCTTCAAAGCGTTCGCCCGAGCCCTGCGCGGAGCCGTAAGCCGCGACGAACGCATGAAAGACCTGCTGCCGAGTACAAAGGGACTGCTATAACACCCTCGTGTAAGCGAAGCGATAAGCGCCAAAGGCGCGCCGACATATTAGCCTAGGCCGAAGGCCTAGGTAGACGAACCAAACCAGAACCAAGCGCTGAAGGCGCGCTCTATAGATCGGGCCTTCAGCCCTCACCGGACTTACCAAATGCAAACCTAAGCCTACGGCCTAGGCTAAAATTGCCCGCGCCGTTGGCGCTTCACATCGAGTCCGCTGACTTGCTGACTCGCTAACCTGCTGACTGGCTGAATTTCTTATGATCCAGGTAATCGACTACAAAGCCGGCAATCTCACCAGCGTAGTTAAGGCGCTTAACTATCTCGGTGCAGAGACCAACATCACGCAATCACCCGACGACGTCCGCAAGGCCGACAAGATCGTCCTTCCCGGCGTGGGCCACTTCCGCGCCACACAGCTTCTGCACGACCTCCAGCTCACCGAGGCCACACGTGAAGCCATCGCACGCGGCGTACCCTTCCTTGGCATCTGCGTGGGCCTGCAGTGGCTCTATCAGGGCTCTACCGAAGCCGAAAGCACCGACGGCCTCTGCGCCTTCGGCGGCAAGTGCGAGCGCTTTCCCGCCACCTTCGACGGAGCCGAACTCAAGAGCCCACACGTCGGCTGGAACTCCCTCGAAGACATCCGCCCGGACAGCAAACTGCTGCGCGGCATCTCCAACGGCGAGTTCGTCTACTACACCCACTCCTGGCGAGCGCCCATCAGTCGCGACACCGCCGCCTCCACCAGCTACGGCGGCCCCTTCACCGCAGCCGTGGAACGCGACAACGTCATGGGCGTCCAGTTCCACCCAGAAAAATCCAGCAACACCGGCCTCAAATTACTTCGCAATTTCGTGGAGTTGTAACAGGAACGAACGCAGCGATCGCAACGGCCCGCCGCGTTCGCTCTTAGGAGTTTCAATGCTGACCAAACGCATCATCGCCTGCCTCGACGTCCGCGCTGGACGCGTCGTCAAAGGCATCCAGTTCCTTGACATCATCGACGCCGGCGATCCCGCCGAGCTCGCACACCGCCACGCCGCAGCAGGTGCAGACGAGATCGTGCTGCTCGACATCACAGCCACGCACGAAGGCCGCGGCACGTTGATCGACACGGTGAAGCGCACCGCCGCAGAACTCTTCATCCCTTTCACCGTTGGTGGCGGCATTCGCTCTGCAGAAGACGCAGAAGCCGTCTTCCTCGCAGGCGCAGACAAAGTCAGCATCAATTCCTCTGCCATCGCACGGCCCGAACTCATCGGCGAAATCGGCTCCAGCTTCGGCGCGCAGGCCGTCATCGTAGCCATTGATGCCAAGCGCAACAACGAATCCAGCGACCCCATCGGCGACGCGGAAGTCTACGTCAGCGGCGGTCGCAAAAACACCGGCCTCAAAGTGGTCGAGTGGGCCATTGAAGCCGAGCAGCGCGGCGCAGGCGAAATCCTGCTCACCAGCATGGACTCCGACGGCACACGCGCAGGCTTTGATGACGAACTCACCGCACGCGTTTCACAAGCAGTGCAGATTCCCGTCATCGCCAGCGGCGGCGCAGGCACGGCCCAACACTTCGTCGATGTCTTCGGGCATGGATCAGGGGGAGGCAAAGCCGACGCCGCACTCGCAGCCAGCATCTTCCACTTCGGCATCACCGATAGCTGGGCACTGAAGCGTGAACTGCAACAACACGGCGTCCCCGTACGCCTATAAAGAACGAACGCAGCGAAAGCCACGGACCCGCTGCGGACGCTGCGATCGTTCTTGCATTTTCAAGTAGCCATCAGCGAGAACTGATCGCCCCATCCTTCTGTGGCACACCAAACTCCGGCACGCCGCCCTTCCACGTAAACCGCTGCGCCCGCACCGCGCGGTTCCGCGGCGTTGGATCATCGGTAGCCTTCGCCGCATACAACAACCACCATCCATCCGCATCCTGTGCAAACGTGCCACGCCCCGGCCCATAGATGCCATTCGCAGGACTCGCCTCAAATACCGGCTGCGGCATCTTCACCCAGTTCTTTCGCTGCAACGGATCGCCACCACGAAACGTCAGCAACCCCAGGCAATATCGGGGCGAAGCCGTATCGCTCCCCGAATACACAATGAATGTCTTACCCGCGTGATACAGCGCCGTAGGCCCTTCATTCACGGGATAATTCTTCGTCGTACCCGCACCGCGCTCCCACGCAAACTCCGGTTCCGCAATCAAAGCCTTCTCGCCCACAGGCTGCAATGGCGACGACATCTTTGTCATCCAGATCGCGTTCTCCCCACGATCCACGGTTACATACATCAGGTACGGCACACCCCTCACCATCAGCAACGACGGATCAATCGAAGGCCGCCCCAAATCCAGCGCTCCATGAAACGTGTAGCTGCCAAACACATCGTCTGCGTCGGATGACAACACATAAATCGCATGACCGCCTTTGTTCATCCGAGCCGTGAAGTAGATCCACCAGCGTTCCTGCATCCGCCACAGCGTCGGCGACCACACCTGGTCCATCCCTTCCGGCGCCGTGAACACCACCTTCGCATCCTGCGCTGCCGACACGACACTGGGACCACTCCAAAGCGTAATGTTGTTGCCCGTCGTCGCCAGCAACACATACTTACCCTGCACCGGATGCAGCGTAATGAACGGGTCCGCGTGATCCAGCAGCGGATTCGTTTGCGCCACCGCCCCACCGACAAAAAGCACACACAGCAGCAAAACGCGAAGAAGACTCATCCGCCAATTCCAAGCCAACAGGCACGCGCGGTCAAGCGCCAATACACTAGAAGAGTCATGCTCATTCCATCCATCGACCTCATGAACGGACAGATCGTCCAGCTTGTCCAGGGTGAAAAACTCAAGCTCGCCTTCGACGACTTCGATTACTGGATCAACCGCTTCTCCAAGTACCCGCTCGTGCAACTCATCGACCTTGACGCGGCCATGCGCCAGGGCGACAACCGCGCGCTCATCCAGCAGTTCACGTCGAAACTCACCTGCCAGGTGGGCGGCGGCCTTCGCACCGCGGAAGACGGCCAGCGCATGCTTGATCTTGGAGCCAGGCGCGTCATCTACGGCTCCACGCTCTTCGGCGGCGACAACGAAGCCGACCGCAAGCGCCACCCCGTCCTCAACCTCAACTTCGCAGAGTCGCTCAACAAGGCACTCGGAGAAGACCAGCTCGTCTTTTCCGTCGACACGAAGCACGGCAAGGTTGCGGTCAAAGGCTGGAAAGAAAACGTCGACCTCACACCGGAGGAAGCCGTCACGTGGCTTGAGAACGACTGCGCTGCCTTCCTCTACACCCACGTCGACACCGAAGGCACCATGAGCGGTTTCCCCATGGACATCGCGGGTATCCTGCGCGCCTGCACGGCGAAGCAGTTGATCGTCGCCGGTGGCATCAAGGAAAAGAAGGAAGTGGACGACCTGGACGCCATGGGCGTGGACGCCGTAGCAGGCATGGCCGTCTACAGCGGAGCGATGGAAGCCTAGAGCCTGTTATGCCTGCTCCGCCGCGGTTGACACATCCGTGCGGAGCAGGTGCAATCCTGCCATGCGTCTCTCCGCTTGGATGATCTCCACGCTTCTCGTCGCAGTACCCTTGCATGGTCAACAGACCGCGCCCATCACACGCAACGACCTGCCACCCAGCACCGTTCTCTCCGATTCACTCACCTTCTTCGATCGCATCCGTTCGGATATGGCGAACTGGTCAGACGTGGAGCTTGCTGCATTTGAGGCCACTGCGGCACAAGCCAACGACGACTGCAACCGCATCGAACGCACCGCGCATGAAGGCGATGAAGAACTCGCACTCGCACGCCTGTGCGCTCTGGGTCGCGACTGGGACGGCACTTACTCCGCCGCACGCTGGTACACACGCAGTACCGCCCCGCCCAACGAGTCGCAGCATCTCAGCGCAGGGTTCGCTCTGCTGCTGCAGGCAGATCTGAACCTGCAAGCAGTCGCTCGCGCCATCACCGAACTTCAGGAGATGCACGAGCGTCTTCCCTTCACTGCAGAAACAGATGGCATCTTCGTCTACGTCATCAACGCGCTTGAGGTGATACGTCCGGAACAGGGCCTCATCGCAACCATGCTTCGCCAGCCCGACCTGCTTAACGCGGTCGCCGGAAAGAACAGCACACTCAACCCCGGCATCAGCGAAGCGGAAGCATGGCACACGCTCGCTCTCCTCCATGCCGCCGGTCGCAAGGATGAAGAGCAAAACCAAAAATCGCTGCTGCTGGAAACCATCGCACAAAGGTCTGCGCCTCTGTCCACCACGGACCAGTACCTCGCTCAGCGCGCCCGCATTCGTTACGAATGGCTTTCGCAACCATCGCCCGCTTTTACGATCACGCGCAGCACTTATTCGCCAACGGCCCACCTACAGGCAAGCAAAAAATCCACTCTGTTGGTGATCGAAAGCGCCACTGCAGCAGACGTTCCGGCCCTCTCACTCGCGGTCGACTCCCTGCGCACGCGGCTTGCCCCAGGCCAGCAGGCGTCCCTCGTATTAATCGGAAAGTCACCCGCCGCAAACGCAAAGCGAGATCCGCACGAACCGGTTATCCACGCGGCATACACCTCTGTCCCATTGCTGGAGAACTTCGCCACCGACAGCGGCCCTTTGTTTGTCTTTCTGGACAGCACAAACCGCGTCACATGGCTAGGCACAGGAACTGCCGCATGGCTCAATCCACAACAGCAGGTAGAGATACTTCTGCAGAGAGCCTCAACGCCCTAAGACAGCACTTACCGCCGACGTCCCAGGTTTTCCAGCGTCTTAATCAACTTATCCGGATGGATCGGTTTTGCTTCCAGTGCAAACGGCAGATCTCTGTCTTCAATCAACTGGCTCGTGCCTGCCTGCCCGGAAAATAGCAGCACCTGCACCGTGGGCAGCATCTTCTGCACTGCCAGCGCCAGGTCAATGCCGTTGGTTCCCGGCATCATCACGTCTGACAATAGGTAGTCCGGCAGAAAGTTCTCTGCCAACTCCAACGCTTCTTTCGCACCGTATGCGCCAAAGGCGTCATAGCCGTGGATGTTCAGGATTTGCACCACCGTATCGGTGATCAGGCGTTCATCATCCACCACCAGCACACGTCTCCTGCGCGGAGCAGACTGTTCACCAAAATGCGTAGCTACATCATGCGGCGGCGGGGGATACGCCGAATCGCCTTCAAGGCGAAGGATGCTCATGCATTGCCTCTTCCACCCGGAGCAACATTCTGCGCCAGGCCATTCTCATACGGCAGAAAGATACGGAACGTGGTTCCGTGATCCTCGGCATCTGTGTTGCTGACCACAGCAATACTACCGCGATGCTCTTCCACAAACTGCCGCGAGAGCCACAGTCCAATGCCCGTACCGCGCTGTTCCTTCGTCGTGAAAAACGGCTCGAAGATTTTCTCCAGCAATTCCGGAGAAATACCTGTCCCCGTATCTGCCATCAGCACGTTCACGCCCTCCGCAGGCGACTCGCCCTCCGGCTCCACAGAGACAGACAGATCGCCCCCCTGCGGCATCGCATCAATCGCATTCGCCACCAGGTTTGAAAACAACTGCGTCAATTCGCCTTTACGCATCGTCAGCGGTCGCGATGGATGATAGTCCCGGTGCACATCAATCCCGCTATACGCCAGCTTCGCGCCATACACGGTCAGCACTTCCTCCAGCAGCACACTCACTGGAAAATCCACCGGCATCGCCGTCTCGCGGAAATATCCCAGCGTCTGCCGCGCAATCAGCGACACCCGTTCAATCTCCTGCTCCGCCAGCCGAAGATATTCCTTTACCTGGTCGTTCACCGTGGGGCTCAGCCGCGCAAGGTAGATCAGGTTCACCACGGCTTCCAGGGGATTGTTGATTTCGTGCGCAATCGTCGCGGCCATGCGTCCCGTGGCGACTATCTTCTCTGTCTCCACCAGGCGCCGCTCAAATTCCCTACGTTCAGAGATGTCGCGCGCAATCTTCGAAGCGCCCACCACCTTGCCGCTTGCATCCCTTACCGGTGAAATCGTCAGCGACAACGACAACAACTTGCCTGACTTTGCGACACGTGTGGTCTCGAAGTGTTCAATGCGTTCACCGTTTCGCAGCCGCGCAATGATCGTCTTCTCTTCGTCCTGCAGATCAGCAGGAATCAGTGTCAGGATGGAATGTCCGATGATCTCTTCCGGCGTGTAACCGAAGATGCGCTCTGCCGCGGCATTCCAGCTCATGATGGTGCCGTCCAGGTCTTTGCTGATAATCGCATCGTCCGACGACTCTACAATCGCCGCCAGCAATGCATTTGCCTGCGGCCCTCCCTCCGGCAATGGCTGACCGGAAGACTTGTCTTTTGATTCGTTGTCCTGCGTCACCACTCAAGACCTGTCGATCACGAAAAACTAATCGGACCGCATCTTCCCCGGGAAAACTTTTATGCGTTTCCACCTAAGATGGAACTCCTATAAAAAAGGATGCACATAAGTCCTCAGACCAGCTACTCGGTATTCGAATCCGCCATCGCGTAATAGCCCTTCCGCGCCTGGATTTTCACATCCTTGCCGCATGAAATGGCAATGTTGCGGAACGTCCCGTCGAACTTCTGATTCTTCGGCGTATAGCTGATCAGGTACTGCGTCCGCAGTTCATCGCTGATCTGGGCAAAGGCATCATCCAGCTTCTTGCCGTTGTGCCCCACGTTGATCACACGGCCGCCGGTTTCCTTCGTCAGTTTGTCCATGTCACCCGCAGGATTACCCATCGTGTACGTCGGCCCGCCCATGCCGAAGCCGAACCCGCCCGCATCGCTGATCAGGATCACGTAGATGATCGTGTTCGCCTTCTGCGCCGCTTCGATGGCTTCCTTCAGCTTCACCTGGCTGCCCTGGTCGCCGCCGTCCGTCAGCATGACGATCACCTTGCGACCAGCCTCGTCGTGCAGCTTCTCATGCGTCGCCAGATACACCGCGTCGTACAGCAGCGTTCCCTTGGGCGTGCTGTTTCCCGTTACTGAACCAGTACCTGCGCCCGTATTGATCTGCGCTTTGTTCATCGCCCTGCGCAGCGCGGCAGGACTGTTGGTGTAATCCGCCAGCAGATCCACATTGATGTCGAACGAGATCAGAAACGCTTCGTCCTTCGGTGTCAGCACATCCTTCAGAAAGGTCGCGCCACTCTCCTGCTCCAGCGGCAGCACATTCTCCTGCGATCCGCTGGTATCCAGCAGAATGCCGATCGTCAGCGGCAGCTTCTTTTCCTGGGTGAAATTCTTGATCACCTGCGGATCATTGTTCTCCGTCAGCGAGCAGTCATCCTTATGCAGCCCCGTCAGGAACCCGCCCTTGTCGCGCGCGGAGAAATACGTGTTCACCAGGTTCACCTGAACCTTCAGCGTCTGCCCGTCGGCAACTACCTCCTCCTGTTTTGGAGCGGAACTCGCCGGCGGCGGCCCCATAGGCGAAGGAGCATCCTGCGCCCACGCAGAGGCGGAAAATGACATCACGGCAGTAAGGGCAAGGGCAGAAACGCACAGAGAACGCATACGAAGTATTGGACGGGACACCACGCCCCGAAGTCTACGACAACGATGCACCCCGCCGCTGCGTCCAACAGGAAAGGGACTGCCAGATTCCGCCGTGAAACCCTCGGCTGATACTCTTGGTGGGACAGTTTCGTTCGTGTTGAAGGAGTTTTTGTCTTGGTGAAATTAGGATTGGCAGCGGTGTTGGCAACAGGTCTGATGGCGGGTCTGGGCACAGTGGCAGGCGCACAGGCAGGCCAGCAGCAGGCCATCCCGGACGGCCCGCGCCCCAACGTCATTCCCCAGGCCGCTGGCGTCACGCCCGGCAAGGGCATCACCACCAGCACCAGCAACGCGCCCACCGACGACGGTGGCAACGGCGGCGTTGTACCTACCTCGTCGCTTCCCGGCTCGCAGCATAAGAACGAAGTCCCCGAAGCCGATCAGCCCCCACCGGACATCAAGGCCGAGCTCGGCCCCGGCGGTCGCGTCCAGACCATCCACGCCAACGTAAACTTCGTCCAGATCCCCTTTACCGTCAAGGACAAGTCCGGCAAACTGGTTCCCGCCGTCGACTGGCGCGAGATTCGCGTCTACGAGAACGGCATCCGTCAGCAGCTCCAGTACTACTCCAGCGATCCGTTCCCGCTCTCCATCGCCTTCGTCGTCGACCAGTCGCTTCCCTTTGACGTCATGCAGCGCGTCAACGACGCCCTCGGTGCCGTGCAGGGCGCCTTCACGCCCTACGACGAAATGGCCGTCTTCACCTACAACAACAGCACTCGGCTGGTGACCGAGTACACCGGCGCGCAGAGCAACCGCGCCATCGCCGCCATCGAGCGCGCCAAGTCCACCGGTCGCGAAGCCTATCTCGCCTCGCCCATGGGCCCCCTCTCGCAGACCACCAACATCAACGGCCACCAGTTCGACCCCAACACGGCCCCGGTGCGCAACTCCGCCTCCACCTTCCAGGCGCCGCCCAAAGAACAGCATCCGCTCAACGACGCCATCTTTGAAGCCGCCAAGTCCCTCGCCAAACGTCCCGGTGAGCGCCGCCGCATCATCTACGTCGTCAGCGATGGCAAGGAATACGGCTCCAAGGTCAAGTTCAAGGACGTGGTCCAGTTCCTCCAGACCAACAAGATCGCCATCTACTCCACGGTCGTCGGCGACTCCGCCACTCCCTACGTCGGCTGGCTGGACAAGTTCCACATCCCCTACACCATGCGCGAAAACGTGCTGCCGCAGTATGCCGTAGCCACCGGCGGCGAAGCCGTCTCGCAGTGGAGCCGCAAGGGCATTGAGGAGAGCTTCGCCAAGGTCGCCGAGGACATACGCCTGCAGTACACCGTCGGCTACTACTCCCACGAACCCATCACCGACGGCAAATTCCGCACAGTGGAAGTCCGCGTCACGCGCCCGGACCTGAACATCATCGCGAAGAAGGGCTACTACCCCACCGCAGAAAACATGATGCGAACCGGCGGAAACACCACCACCCCGCAAAAGTAACCGCGCCGAAAGCAACAAAAATCAAAAACGAAACGATGGCGGATTCTCTTCAAGGGGAATCCGCCATCACCATTTCCAGGCAGACGAGCGAAACTCAAACAACCAAAGATTCTCCCTCAGCAAAGCTCAAACGCACGAAGTGCGTCCCCCAGCGAAGCTCAAACGGTCGAAGACCGTCATTCTGAGCACAGCGAAGAATCCCGACACACTTCACGCGCCCATACTGCCTATCCCTTCCAGCCACAGAACCGGGTGCCCCAGGTTCGCGAAGCTAACCTGGGCCATCGCGCAACGCGCGATCCAACGCACGAAGTGCGTCCCCCGGCAATCTCAAAGGGTCAAATACCGTCATCCTGAGCGAAACGAAGTGAAGCCGAAGCATGCCCTCGAGCGAAGCGAAGGAACCTGCATTCCTCTCAACCCTCTACAACGCTTCCGTAAGTCCACAAAACAAAAGCCCTCCTTGCGGAGGGCTTTTCACACCACGAAAACTTACTGCGTAACCCGTTCCCAGAAACTGCTGGAGAGCAGAGGATCCTTATACCGCGCAAACTGCTGCCACTGCGGATAGCTCTTCTGAAACTGGCCCGCCGTCATCCTCGCATCCTTCGCGGGATACAGCTTGCCGCCGTAATCCAGCGTCATGCTCGCCAGCCGATCAAACAGCGGAAAGCTCTTGCCCGGCTTGATCGGGAAGTCCAGCGCCAGCGTAATACCCGGCTGCGGAAAGCTCATCATGCCCGGCGACTTCACATCGCCAAACGCCTTCAGCACCGCCAGGAAGCTCGCCAACCCGCTCTTCGACACTTCATTCAAAATGGCAATCGTGCCTTCGCGCGCGCTCTCCCACGGAATGGCGTACTGGAATTGCAACAGCCCGCTCTTGCCATACATACGGTTCCAGTGCAGCACCTTGTCCAGCGGATAGAAGAACGGCTCGTAATCCTGCAACGCGCGAACACGCTGTTTGATCTGCTTATGAAAGAACACCGTGTTGAATGCCGACACGGTCATGGAGTTCAACGCCTGTCCCGGCAGGTCCATCGGAAACACCAGCTTCGGCTCCGGCGACGGCGTCAGCTTATCCGGAATCTTTGAGTGGTCGCCCAGCATAAACACGCCACGCGCAAAGTTCTTACCTGTGCCGGTGCAGTCCACCCAGCTCACGGTGTATTCAATGTGCTTGTACTGCTCGGTCAGCGCCAGAAATTCATCCACACCGTGAAACTGAATTCCCTCGTAATCAATCAGGCGGCTGACGATCGGCTTCAGCTTGATCTGCACCCAGGTCAGCACACCGGTCAGCCCCAGCCCACCAATCGTGGCCTCAAACCAGTCCGGGTTTTCCGTTGGCGAGCAATGCATCCGTGTCCCGTCGCTGCGCACCAGCTCAAACTGCGTCACATGGCAGCCAAACGTGCCGTTCACATGATGGTTCTTGCCGTGAATGTCATTGGCAATCGCGCCGCCCAGCGTCACATACTTCGTTCCCGGCGACACCGGCAGGAAGTACCCGCGCGGCACCGCAAAATCCAGCAACTGCGCCAGTGTCAGCCCCGCCTCGGCAGTCAGAATGCCGTTCTCCTGGTCCCAGTCCAGCAGGCGATTCATGCCCGTAGCATTGAGCAGGAAGCCATCCTTCAGCAGGCAGCTATCGCCATAGCTGCGGCCCATGCCCACGGCCAGCGCGCCCGCAGGCATACCGTCATACTTCTGCACCACGGCGGGATAGTCCGTCTGCCACGTCAGCGGCACCACGGTGGCGTTGTAATTCGGATAGCGCCCCCAGGAGCTGAACGGCGACTTGCCCTGAAACTGATCATCCGAGTGCGGTTCAGGACGCGCAGGCGGCAACTCCGCCGGCACATTACGATGCTGCAATTCCGGAGATTGAACGGGGGTATCCATTACGTCCAGTCTACCGGAGCACCGTCGAATCCCTTCCAAATTTGTTGTGAATGCATCCCCATCAAAACCACCCCTGCCCGCGCTGATCCTCAACTGCCAGCAAACTAACGAGAACAAGCCTCAGGCACCACATCCACTCCAGTCACAGCCAACGGCAAAGCAGTCCCCTTCACAAACGGCTGCGTGGGCGTTATCTCAAACGACTCATCCTTCCCCACGGCCACCTTCTCCGCAACACCATCGCGCAGCATCACCTCGCGAGCTTTTCCATTCGCAATAAGAGCAACCTTGCCCTCGCCATTCGCGTGAAAGGTTATCGTCGAGCATCCCTGCGGCACCAGCCAGCGCAACTTATAAAGCGTCTTCTTCGCTTCATAACCTTCGCCGTTGTAATTCCAGAACATCTCCGCATTCTTCTGGTTCAGTTCATAAGGCGCATCGCCCTTCGCCACCAACACCTTATCCAGCAGCAACGCGCCCGCATACTTCACAGCAATGACAGGAAGATCCCCCTGCGGGAGCGTATCGCCAACTGTAACAACGGCATCTCTGCCATCATGCTGCACTGATAACTTCTTGCCCGACGCCATCACACTCGCAGAAATAAAGCGCGTACGTCCCGCCAATGGCAGCCGCAACTTACCATCCTTCGGCAACGACTTCACAAACAGGTACACCGTTCCCTGTTTCACCGTGGCATAACCAAAATCAAGCGGCGCAAACGGCGAAGCCTGCGTGCCATAGATGGCTTCTGCATTCGGCTTCAGCCAAGCACCCACACCACGCAACACATCGGCTTCATAGGGAACCACACTGCCATCGCCCTCTGGCCCAATGTTCAGGATGTAATTGCCGCCACGGCTCACCACCTGCACCAGCTTCAGAATGTTCTCGTTGATCTTCCCCTGCACATCGTCTCGTACCTGCCACGAACGATAGCCCCACGTCGCATTGAACATCGAGGCAGGCGTCTGCCACGGCTCATCCAGCCCATACTGCGGCACTTCGTTATCGCCCATCACAGTGAAGTCGCCTTCGTAATTCCACACACGACCACTCACCATCGTTTGCGGCTGCAGCTTGTGCACGGTCGTTGCAAACAGATCACTCTGCGCAGGCGTAGGCTTGCCCATGTCGAACCATATTTCGCGGATCGGCCCGTACTTCGTCATCAACTCGCGCAACTGCGCCACATTAAACTTCGCGTGTGCATCACTCAGCGGATTGCTGTTCGTGGGAATGTACGTATCCATCCCCGGCTCATGCCAGTCAATCGACGAGTAGTACACACCAAAGCCAATGCCGCCGCGCCTGCATGCCTCCGCAAGCTCTTTCACAATGTCGCGGTGATACGGCGTTGCATCCACCACGTTGTACTTCGTCTGCGCTGTATGAAACATGTTGAATCCATCGTGATGCTTCGACGTAATCACGATGAACTTCATCCCCGCATCCTTCGCCAGTTTCACAATGGCATCCGGATCCCACTTCGTGGGATTAAACGTCTTCGCAGTCGCGGCATACTCATCCATCGGAATCGGCGCATTCGCCATGATCTGCTCGCTGTAGCCGTTGTCAATTTGCTTGCCCTTCCATACACCGCCAAGCTGCGAATACAGCCCAAAGTGAATGAACATGCCAAACTTCTGCTCCTGCCACTGCTGCACCGTCTGCGCCGAAGGCCGGGGCGACGAACGAGGCTGCGGCCTGTCCTGCACAGGATGTTGCGCAACAGCAGAAGAAGAAACGGCAGCGGCAAGAACAAGAGAAAGAAACTTCATCCCCGCATGATATCCGGTGACTAGTTGAACTTGCGCGCAGCCTCAATCGCCGAGCGCGTATACATCTCCCACTCCCACGGCGTCACCGTATCGCCAAAGATGGTCTCCAGCAGCGGCTGAAATGCAAACTCGCCATTGTCCGAATTCGTCAGCAGGATCATGCAGTCTTTGCGACGCGTGAAACACACCATGTAGTTCTGCGCGCCATCGCCATGCCCTTCTTTAAAGAACGCAGGCCCGAACTTCGTCTTCGTCAGCAAACCCCAGCCAATGCCATACGCCAGCCCCACCTGCTTCGCTTCTGTTCCTTCAGGCTCATCCTTTGCCAGAGCAAACTGATGCAACGTGTGGATCTGCACCTGCGGCGCCAGCATCTTCTTCTGCGTCGTGGTATCAATAATTTTTCCCGCAAACAGCGCTTCTACAAACCGCCCAAGATCAGCAGCACTCGTCGTCATATTCCCACTCGCACGCGCAGGAAATCGTTTGGTCTGCGAGCGGAATTTACCGTCCTTATCAAAACGATCCGCGACATCCTCCGCGAAACGAGCCTGATAAATCTCTGACGTCCGCGTCATCTGTAGCGGCCCAAAGATCGCATCCTGCATCAGGATGTCCAGCGTCTTGCCCTGCTGCTGCTCAATCGCAAACTGCACCAGGTTCAAACACTCTCCCGAGTACGAAAAATGATCGCCCGGCTCAAAGTGAAAACGCAGCTTCTTGTCCGGCTCCTGCATGCTCACAATGTTCAACAGCCCACCCGTATGCGATAAACACATACGCGGCGTCAGCTTCGCCCATCGCGGATCGTTCACAATCTCCGAAGCGGAATCCTTGTACGCGTCATACTCATTCCACGGCTTTGGTAATTGCTGCGGCATCGGCTTATCCAGGTCGAACTTACCCTGCTGCACCAACTGCATCACATACGTCGCAAACACTGCCTTCGTAATCGAAGCGGCCCATGTCGTAGTATTCGTGGTCATCGGCAGATCAGGGTCTTTACGCCGCAAACCATAGGCGTAACTCCATGCCACCTTGCCATTGTTCAGCACCACAATCTGCGCACCCGTCACATGGTTCGCCGCCAACGTCTTCGCAGCAAACTGCTCTGCTTCGGCAACAGAAACATGGCCGCCATCCAGCTTGCGTATGTTCTGTGCAGACATAACCACTGCAGACGAAAGAACAGCCAGCGAAAGAGCAACACGAGCGATCATGCCAACACCATACGCGCTGAGAATACCCTCGGTTCCACAAACATCCGAAATAAAAACGAACGCAGCGCTCGCGGCGGATTCGCTGCGAGCGCTGCGTTCGCTCTTGTACTTTCTGGAACCCGCTACATCTTCACAACGTCGATGTAATACAAGTCTTCCGCCACCTGAAATCCGTCGCGCTTCGCCTGCATCGTCTGCCACTCCGCCGCAGGATGCAACAATGTCCAGTGCTGTGGATCACCCACCTTCACCGGCATATTGAAACCCGTCTCCTCTGCATCCCAGCGATACTGCACCGTACCCGCCGCATCATCAAACTTCAACTCCAGCTTTGGCAACGCAGCATGCCGCAGATACTCATTGAAGATCGGCGTTAGATCACGCCCGGTGTACTTGTTCCAGAACGACACCACATCTTCCGTCAGAATCGTCTTGTATTTGAATCTCTGGTAGTACGCATGAATCCCCGCATACCACTTCGCATCATCATCCAGCACAGACCGCAGAGTATTCAGAAACAACGCGCCCTTGAAGTACTGATCCTCATCCCGTGGCTCACGATCCTTGCCACGCGGCCCCAGGATGGGTCGCTGATTCTTTACCTTCTTCTTATAGCCATTCACATACTTGATGGCATCATCCTTACCCCAGCGGCCTTCAACATAGATATCTTCCGCGTAGGTACACCATCCCTCATGGATCCACATATCCCCAGGGTCAGCCGCCGTAATCGCATTGCCAAACCACTCATGGCCACTCTCATGAATGATGATGAAGTCAAACCGCGGACTAATCCCCACGCCCGTCCAGTCACCACCGTGATAGCTGTTCTTGAAACCGTTGCCATACGCCACCGCGCTCTGATGTTCCATACCCGCATACGGCACCTGGACTAACTTGTAACCATCGCGCACAAAGGCATACTCACCAATCTTCTTATTGAAGATTTCCAGCATCGGCCGCGCCTGCGCAAACTGCTCCTTCGCCTTCTCCAGGTCTTCCGGCTTGGCATAAAAATTAATCGTTAACTTACCTAACGGCTTATCGCTCCAATGAACGTACGTGCCAATGTTCAAAGCCACGTCATAGTTATTAATCGGATAAGTCACACGCCAGTTCCATTGCGTGTATCCATCCTGCAGATCGCGATGCCCCAGCAGCCGACCGTTGGAAACGTCCACCAGCCCCGTTGGCACGCTCACATGCAGGTCCACTCCCTGCTGCGGCTCGTCCTTCCACTGGTCTTTGTTCGGCCACCACACGCGCGCGCCATTGCCTTCGCACGCGGTAAAGACCCACGGCTTTCCTGCAGAGTCCTTTTCATAACTCATGCCGCCAAACCGCCCGGCCTTGCGCGGATGGCCGCTGTAAAACACGTCCAGCGTCTGCACCGATCCCTTGCGCATCACCCGCGGCACATCCACAAAGAACGACTCTTCCTCGCGCGTCACCTTCACCGGCTTCCCGCGATACAGCACTTTGTCAATGGTCAATTCCTGCGCCAGGTCCAACTGAATGCGCTGCCCATCCTCCAGCATGCGAAACCGCACCTGGTTATCTCCGGCAATGCTCTGGTCTTCAGGATTCACACGCACCGTCAGCGTGTAATGCAGCAGGTCATTATTGGCGCGATACGGACCGTACTCACCCAGCAGTTGCATCTTCCTTGCCGTAGCAACATCTTGTTGCGCAAAGGTGCCGCAGCAGGCCATCAAAAATAAAACAAAAGACAGTGACACCCGAAACTTCATGGCCAAAGTATCGCCTGAAATAACTTTGTTCGGAACGTAACTTATTTCATTCTGACAAACGAAAGACCCGGTCCCTTGAGGGATCGGGCCTTCATCACTTCCCAATACGGGAGAGAAGCTTACGCTGTTGCCTTGGCCTTATCGTTCGCAGCCTTGGCCTGTGCCGCCAGAGCAGCAAAGCCTGCAGCATCATTGGTTGCGATATCCGAGAGAACCTTGCGGTCCAGCTCCACGCCAGCCTTCTTCAGGCCGCTGATGAACGTCGAGTAGCTCAGGCCATTCAGGCGAGCACCCGCACCGATGCGGACGATCCACAGCGAGCGGAACTGACGCTTCTTCTGCTTACGGCCAACATAGGCAAACTTCAGGCCGCGCTCAACGGCTTCCTGGGCTGCCTGGTACAGCTTTGATTTCGTGAGGAAGTAGCCAGACGCGCGCTTAAGAATCTTTTTGCGGCGGTCATTGCGTTTTGTGCCACGTTTTACGCGGGGCATAGGTGTGTCTCCTTTTGCGTACTTCGTTGGTCAGCGGCTGGAGGTAAGGTCATGGATGGTTTTGCATCCATTACGGCCTCTTCACACGCTTGCTGCTTTCCTGCCTCGTAATCGCGCTTCAAAATTGCTTTCGAAGAACGAGGGCCCGGTTACGCTTTTCGGACCGTTGCTGACAACCACGTCAGCGGCTGGGCGGAAAATCTTTAAGTACCTAAGGCAATTGCCTCAGGCGTAGGGGATCATCCGCGAGACCTTGGCGTGATCGCCATCGGAAACGTAAGCCTGCGACGTGAGCTTGCGCTTCACCTTCGTCGACTTCGAGGTCAGGATGTGACGCTTCTTCGTCTGGCCGCGCTTGATCTTGCCGGTGCCAGTCTTAGAAAAGCGCTTTTTAGCCCCTGTGTGGGTCTTCATCTTAGGCATTGGGTGTTCCTGTCTGGAAGCTGGACGCGAGAAACCGCGTCCGCCTGAGTGTTGCGCCGATGTTCTGGACAACCCTTTGATTGTAGCGCAATTTTCCCGGTTAGCGGCGGTATTGTTCGTCTGTAACGTGTTCCATCCAGTCCACCACCTTGCCATCCAGCCGCTCCTGAATCGCAATGTGCGTCATTCCGGTGGTCGACGTCGCGCCGTGCCAGTGCTTCTCGCCCGGCGCAAACCAGACCACATCACCCGGCCGAATCTCTTCCACCGGCCCGCCTTCACGCTGCACCCAGCCAAGACCCGCCGTCACAATCAGCGTTTGTCCCAGCGGATGCGTATGCCACGCCGTCCTCGCACCCGGCTCAAACGTCACACTCGCGCCTGCAACCAGCGCAGGATCAGGCGCTTGAAACAAAGGATCAATCCGCACCGACCCCGTAAACCAATCCGCCGGACCAACTCCTGAAGGCTTCGAACCTGCGCGCTGAATCTCCATGGCCCACAGTCTATCGCTCCAGCCCCAGGCGCGTTCGAAATGGTAGAATAAAAGACGAACAGAGCCTCCGGAAATCCTGCAAATTCCTTGCAATTTTGCCGGTTTGCGCTCACCCGGAACCTTAGGAGAACGAGTGGCCACCGAGACACCCCTGATCGACCTGCAGCAGACTGACCCCACCAACGCTCCCGAGCCTAAAATCACGTCGGAGACCGGCCAGCCCACCTATACCAGCGACAACATCCGCGTGCTGGAAGGTCTGGAGGCTGTCCGTCTGCGCCCGGCCATGTACATCGGCTCCACGTCCGAGCAGGGTCTGCACCATCTCGTGTACGAGGTCGTCGACAACTCCGTCGACGAAGCCCTCGCCGGCCACGCCACCCGGATTGATGTCTTTATTCACGCCGACAACTCCATCACCGTCATCGACGACGGCCGCGGCATCCCCGTCGACATGAAGGACCTTGGCAATGGCGTGAAGATGCCCGCCCTCCAGGTCGTTCTCACCAAGCTCCACGCAGGCGGCAAGTTCGACGCCAACAGCTACAAGGTCTCCGGCGGTCTCCACGGCGTGGGCGTAAGCTGCGTCAACGCGCTCTCCGAGGAGTTCGACGTCGAGGTCTGGCGCGACGGCCACACCTGGCAGCAGGACTACTCCAAGGGCGACCCCATCTCCGAGGTCCGCAAGGTCGGCGTCACCCAGAAGCGCGGCACCAAGGTCCACTTCCTGCCCGACAAGAGCATCTTCTCCGTCCACGAGTACAACTTCGACACCCTCGCCGGACGCCTGCGCCAGCTCGCCTTCCTGAACAAGGGCATTGAGATCAATCTCACCGACGAGCGCGCCACCGACGCCAAGACCGGCGAATTCAAGCAGATCAACTTCCGCTTCAAGGGCGGCATTGAAGAGTTCATCCGCCATCTGAACAAGGGCAAGATCGTGCTGCATGAAAAGCCCATCTACATGGAGGCCGAAAAGGGCCAGCTCACCATGGAGATCGCGCTGCAGTACAACGACGCCTATTCCGAAACGGTCTTCAGCTTCGCCAACAACATCAACACGGTCGACGGCGGCACCCATCTCTCCGGCTTCCGCACCTCGCTCACCCGCACCATCAACGCGGCAGGCCAGTCCCTCGGCCTCTTTAAAGACATGAAGGAAGCGCTCAGCGGCGACGACGTCCGCGAAGGCCTTGTGGCCGTGGTCAGCGTCAAGCTGCCGCAGCCGCAGTTTGAAGGCCAGACCAAGGGCAAACTGAACTCCGACATCGCCGGACAGGTGCAGTCCTTCGTCAACGAGCGTCTCGGTGTCTTCTTTGAACAGAACCCGCAGGTCGCCAAGAAGATCATCAACAAGGCGATCGACGCCGCTCGCGCACGCGAAGCAGCCCGCAAGGCCCGCGACCTCACACGCCGTAAGGGCGCACTCGACGGCGGTGGCCTCCCCGGCAAACTCGCCGACTGCTCTGAGCGTCAGCCTGACCGCTGCGAACTCTACCTCGTCGAGGGTGAATCGGCCGGTGGCACCGCCAAGCAGGGCCGCGACCGCCGCTTCCAGGCCATCCTGCCCCTCAAGGGTAAGATCCTCAACGTGGAAAAGGCCCGCTACGACAAAATGCTGGGCCACGAAGAAATCCGCGCCATGATCACAGCGCTCGGCACCGGCATCGGCAAAGACGACTTCACGCTGGACAAGCTCCGCTACGGCAAGCTCATCCTCATGACGGACGCCGACGTCGACGGTTCGCACATCCGTACGCTGCTGCTCACCTTCTTCTTCCGTCACATGACGCAGCTCATCCAGCGCGGCCACGTCTACATCGCGCAACCGCCTCTCTACAAGATCAAGAAGGGCAAGTTCGAGCAGTACATCAAGGACGACCGCGACTTCGTCAAGGTCATGGTCAAGCGCGCTGCCGATGGCATGGTCGTCCGCTACGGCGACGACGCCCAGACCATCGACGGCGCCGATCTTACTGCCTTCATGGGCAACCTGAACGAGTACATCGGCTTCTTCGACAAGGCAGACAAGCGTTTCCGCAACGAGAAGGTCACCGAACAGGTCGCCAAACTCTTCGCCCACGAGGGCAAGGAGCAGGCCAAGCGCTCTGACTTTGAAACACCGGAAAAGCTGGAAGAGATGGCGAAGTTCCTTGAGTCCATCGCCCGGGAATTCCAGTTCAAGGCCGTCGGCAAGCCCATCAAGGACGAGGAGCACAGCACCTGGTCACTGGACTACACCGACGCTCAGGGTGCCACTCGCCACATCGACTTCACCACTATCTCCGCTCCAGAGATGCGCCAGATGCTCGGCAAGTACGCGCAGATCAGCGAATACCTGAAGCCTCCCTTCCTCGTGGAATACGCGCAGAAGACCGGCAAGGCCGCTGCCGTAGCCGCAGAAGAGGAAGCGGAAGAAGCCGCCGAAACTGAGGTGAACGAGACCATCGCCGCAGCCCCCGGCACCGCAGTGGAAGCCAAGGGAGCCAAGCGCAACTCGAAGATCGGCCAGGATCCCGTCCAGAAAGACACCCCGCGCGAACTCTTCGAGTACGTCATCGAGCAGGGCAAGAAGGAATACCAGGTACAGCGCTACAAGGGCCTCGGCGAAATGACCGCCGAACAGCTCTGGGAGACCACCATGGACCCCGAACGCCGCACCCTCCTCCAGGTCAAGCTCGAAGACATCGCAGCCACCGAGGAAATCTTCACCACCCTCATGGGCGAAGACGTGGAAGCCCGCCGTCGCTTCATCGAGGAAAACGCCCTCGACGTAAAGAACCTCGACATCTAGTGCTTCGCACCGTTCTCGACATCGCTCTAGCAACGTGAAGGTGAGCAGAACAACACAGGGATGCGCTACAAGGCGCATCCCTGCTTTGTATGCGCCGCGATTCTTTCTATTCTTTCTCTGGCGTCAGCCTGAGCAAAACTTCTACGGCGTCATCCTGAGGCAAAACTTCTCTGGCGTCATCCTGAGCAAAACGAAGTGAAGCCGAAGCATGCCCTCGAGCGAAGCGAAGGGGACCTGCATTTCTCTCAATCCTCTACAACGCATCAGCAACCCACGAACTGGGTGCCCCAGGTTCGCGAAGCTAACCTGGGTATCGTGCGAAAGCACGACCAGCGAAGCTCCTACGAACGAAGTTCGTCCTCTCCCGCCGCCTACCAACCCTGATCTCCCCAGACTTCCCCGATGGCGCGCAATACGGTATCATTAGTCGTTGACCGTGCCTGCTGTTGAGCGGTGCATGTGGCTCCATCAGGGCGATAGCCCTGAATGCAGGGGAGTAAGCTCAACGGTTAAACTGTCGGTCTCCAAAACCGAACTTCTCGGTTCGAATCCGAGCTCCCCTGCCAGTTTTCCCGCAGCACATTCTGTACACTGCCGAAGGTTTGTTGCGGCGTGTTCGGAAGCAGCAAAGGTAAGTGCAGTAAGCAGTTACGAGAGTTGAGGCAACAAATGGCCAAGGCAGCAGTGGTGGAAGAGAACGCAGCACTCCAGAAGATCAAGGAACCCGGCATGAAGCTGGGAGCATTCCTCGGCGACGTGCGCAGCGAAATGCGCAAGGTGTCCACACCGTCGACTGCGGAAACGCGCACCACGACCGCCGTCGTGATTGTGACCGTTTTCGCCTTTGCCGCATACTTCTGGGCCGTCGACTTCGGCATCAATCACTCGTTGAACGCGCTGATCACCAAACTGACGCAGCGCTAAGTTTGATCGCGCTTCTGGCGCGCACCTGAAGTTTTAAAGAAGGACACGATGGCTGAAGAGTTCGCACCCGTGGAAGAGACAATCGAAGCTACCCCCGCTCCGGAAGCAACGGAACAGGCAGAGGCTCCCGCGCAGGAAAGCAACCTGAAGTGGTACATCATCCACGCCTACTCGGGCTTTGAGCGCAAGGTCAAAGAGTCGCTGGAGAGCCGGATGCACGCCTTCGGCCTGGGCCACAAGATCGGCCGCATCGAAATCCCCACCGAGCCGGTCACCGAGATTCGCAACAACAAGAAGTACACCATTGACCGCGTCTTCCTTCCCGGCTACGTCTTCGTCGAAATGGACCTCGACAACGACCTCTGGCACCTGGTGAAGAACACGCCACGCGTCACGGGATTCCTCCAGACCGGCGACACCCCCACCCCGCTCAGTGAAGCCGAGGTCAACTCGATGCTGAACCGCGCGGACGTGGTGAAGGACAAGCCCAAGCTGAAGGTCAAGTTCGAGAAGGGCGAGCAGGTCCGCATCACCGAGGGACCATTCGCCAACTTCAACGGCGCTGTGGACGACGTCAACGAAGACAAGCAGACCCTGAAGGTTATGGTCAGCATCTTCGGACGCCCCACTCCGACCGAAGTCGAGTTTTCGCAGGTGGAGAAGACCATCGAGTAGCGGAAACTACCCGTTGCTTCTCCTGCACATTTGTAACCCGTCGCGTACCGGTGGCTTCTACCCTGCTCGCGACCAAGCCGTAAACGCGTAGTCGTTCACGATTGAATCGAAAAGGACAAGAACATGGCACCGAAGAAAATTACTGGATACGTCAAACTCCAGGTGATGGCCGGCAAGGCCACTCCCGCTCCGCCGATCGGCCCCGCGCTCGGTCAGGCGCAGGTCAACATCATGGAGTTCTGCAAGCAGTTCAACGACCGCACCAAGGACCCGTCGATGGCGGGCCTCACCATCCCGGTCGTCATCAGCGTGTATGCAGACCGTACCTTCTCCTTCATCACCAAGACGCCTCCGGCTCCGGTGCTCCTGAAGAAGGCTGCCAAGATCGAAAAGGGTTCCGGCACGCCGAACAAGGCGAAGGTCGGCACCGTGACCGAAGCTCAGGTGCGCGAGATCGCCACCCAGAAGATGCCCGACCTGAACGCAGCGACCGTTGAAGCCGCAATTAAGATGATCAAGGGCACCGCCCGCTCCATGGGCCTCGACGTAGTCGCCTAAGCAACCCGCAAGACAAGCTAAAGGGCGCGGAGATATCCTCCGCGCCCTTCGCTTTTGTGTACTCCCAAAAGACCGCGATGCATTTCGCTCTGTCGATACTGACAGGCGACGTATCGTCCAGCGCCAAATATCTTGCTCTCTATTGCAATTGCAGAGGTATAGCGTGCACAAAAGCATTCTGCATCTTCCATTCGTTGCTCTCGTATCGGCCTGCCTCCTGCCTGGACTGGCGGCGGCGCAACAGACCCAGACGGAAGAAGCGCATTCCACCGAAAACCTGCAAAAAGCTACACAGAATCCTGTAGCCAGCATGATCAGCGTCCCCTTTCAGAACAACAGCAACTTCGGAATCGGCCCCTACGGGCGCATTCAGAATGTGTTGAATATCCAGCCTGTGATTCCGGTGAAAGTAACGCCGGATCTGAACCTTATCGTCCGTTGGATCGCCCCCATCGTTTACCAGCCTGCACCGGGAACGGCAAACCTTCAGGTCTATGGCATCAACGAGGACACACCAGCCTATTTCGCGGCCGTCGATGTGCAACAACACGCAGCCATTGGTGGCCTCGGCGACATGGCACCGACTTTTTTCCTCACTTCGGCCAAAGCACACAAAATGATCTTCGCCACAGGTCCCATGTTTGTCCTGCCCACCGGCACCAGCAGGGTGCTCGGCCAGGGAAAATTCAGCATGGGGCCTTCCATTCTCACCCTGGTCCAGCCCGGGCATTGGACTGTCGGTGCGTTGATCAGCAATGTCTGGTCCGTTGCAGGCGATTCCAGCCGCAGCGATGTCAACCAGATGAGCTTCCAGTACTTCGTCAACTACAACCTGAAGAAGGGTTGGGCTCTTTCCACTGGCCCCATCATTTCCGCCAACTGGAAGGGTTCCAGCGGGAACGTCTGGACAGTCCCCATCGGCGGCGGAGTCGGCCGTGTGATGCGTCTTGGATACCAGCCCGCCAACATTGGCGTGCAGTTCTACAGGAACGCGGTGTATCCAACCGGCGGCTCTCCCTGGAGCATGCGTCTATCAGTCTCGCTGCTGTTTCCAAAGATGCCAAAGCCAGCCGCTAAATAATCCGGTGATGAGTCGGCACACGCAGCGACACTACTGCAACAGCGAAACCGCCACCGCCGTCATCGTCACCACACCCGTCTCAATCGCCGGTTTGTAATCCGGCGCATACAGCGCCGAGTGGATATCCGGCAGCGCCAAGCCCTTCTTCTGCGCCTCCGCCACCTTCGCCGGATCACCCGCACCCAGCCGGAAGAACGTCATCGGAATCTTGTAGCCGTCGGTCAGATAGCCCACGTCCTCGCTGCCCATCACGGCCTGTTGCGGCAACACCTTATCCGCACCCAGCGTGGCAACCGCCGCCTTACGCACACGTTCCGTCAACGCATCATTATTCACCGTCGGCGTGGTTGTCTCAACCGTCGTAAGGGTCGGCATCTTGTCCGCAGGCAGCCCATAGGCAACCGCAATCGCATTGGCAGTATTCGTAATCCCCTGCAGCAGCTTCTGTCGCGTCACCTCGTCATAGCTGCGAACCGTCAGTCCCAGCGTTGCTTCTGCAGGAATGATGTTGTTCTTCGTCCCCGCATGAAACGTGCCCACCGTGATCACACCCGGCGACTGCGGCGAGATCTGCCGACTCACCACACCCTGCAGCAGGCTGACAAACTCCGCACCCATGAAGATGGGATCTTTCGAGTTCTGCGGCTGCGACCCATGCGCGCCCACACCATGAAACACCACCGTGATCGAATCCGCACTGGCCAACATTGGCCCTGCGCTGATGCCGACCGTTCCTGCGGCGATGTTGCCGAAGTCATGCATCCCCAGCACATAATCCGGTCGCGGAAAACGCGTGTACAAGCCATCGGCCATCATCGCCTTTGCGCCCTGAATCACCTCTTCCGCGGGCTGGCCCAGCATCAACACCGTGCCATGCCACGCATCCTTGTGCTTCGCCAGTTCCGTTGCAATGCCAATGAAGGCAGACATATGAATGTCATGACCGCATGCCTGCATCACGCCCACATCCTCGCCCTGCGCATTCTTCGCGCGCACCTTGCTGGCATAGGCCACGCCGGTCTCTTCCGTCACCGGCAACGCGTCCATATCCGTGCGGATCAGCACGGTCGGCCCACTGCCATTCTTCAGCACACCCACAACGCCAAACGCAGGCTTGCCGTCTTCATATTTCCCAATGTGATCGGTAACCTGATAGCCCAATGAGCGAAGCTGCGACGCCACAAACGCAGACGTCTTCTCCTCCTGCCGCGACAGCTCAGGAGCCTGATGCAGCATGAGGTATGTCTTCTCCAGCGTGGGCATCTGCGCAGCCGCATCGCTCTGCAGCGTGGCTGTGGGAATCTGCGCAACACAGGAAGCCGCCAACAGTACGGCGGGAAGGGCGAAGGCAAATCTCTTCATGGCGCGAGTATATGCGTCATCGCCACTCGCCCCAAAAGAAAGCACCTAAGTAGCGGAAGGCAGCGAACGCTGCGATGCCGGCAGCAACGCCAGCCGAAGCTCCTCTGCCAGTGCGCCCAGCGGATTGCTCACCGTCTTCTTGATGATGCTCAGCAGCGATTCACCGCGCTTCTGCATGAGATATGCGGCGGTCACACCCGCTGCCAATGTCGCAAGAAAAATAAAACGCTTCATGTTCATAACTATCCTTCTCCCTGCTTCTCTTGTGTGGACGCGGCAGCATCCATCCGGGTTGGTTCAGACGAAAAGCATCTGCTACTCCTCTACAAGTACACACCGAAAAAATGCGTCCCTAGGTTCGCAAAGCAAAATTGGGTGCCCCAGGTTCGCGAAGCTAACCTGGGTATCGCGCTTCATGCGCGATCATACGGCCCAGGGCCGTCATTCTGAGCGCAGCGAAGAACCCCGACACACTTCACCGCACCAAAGCTGCTCATCCCTTCCAGCCACAATACCCAACCAGCTTCGCGAAGCGAACCTCCAAAGAATCGTCATCCTGAGCGAAACGAAGTGAAGCCGAAGCATGCCCTCGAGCGAAGCGAAGGGGACCTGCATTCCTACCTCCTCTACAACGCACCGGAAACCCAAAACAAACCAGCAACCACAAAACCGGGTGCCCCAGGTTCGCGAAGCTAACCTGGGCCGAGCAGCAGAGCTGCTCCATTCGTGCGAAAGCACGACCAGCGAAGCTCAAACGCCAAAGGCGCCGAGCGAAACGAGAGAGAGCTGCACTCCCATCCCTCACGACGATGCTCTAACAAACACCACACAAAGCATGAGCCAACATCCGCATCCAATACCGCCATGGAAGCCACGCAGCGCCCCTCCCTCCTGCCCTGGACACCGCTCATCGTGGCTGCATTCGCCAGCTACGGCCCAGTCGGCTGGAACTACGGCTTCGCGCTGTACTTCCTCAACTACAACCACGGCTTCGTAAAGCGCGGATTTGTCGGCGAACTCTTTTCGCCTTTCGCATTCCTCACACGCAGCCAGCTTCTGCTGACGGAATACCTCTTCCTCGCCGCAGCCTTCCTGCTCTGCTACGCCGTCTTCCGTCCCATACTCTTTCGCAATCGCGAAACCGCCATGATCGCCGTGCTGCTGTTAAGCGCACCCGCAGCTCTGCCACACATCGGCTATCTCTTCGCACAACCCGACGTGACACTCTTCCTTCTCCTGCTGCTCTGCCTGTGGATGCTGTTCACCATGCCTCCCATCGCAGCCACATGTACCACCATCCCGCTCTGCATCCTCGCTCTCTGCACGCATGAAGCCTACTCGCTCATGTTTTATCCACTCGTGGTCGCCATCCTGTTGGAGCAATGCAGAACACGCCGCCTGCCCTGGATCGCAGCCATCGCGCATGTCGCCATCATCGGTGCAGCCTTTGTCGCCATCCTTCACTTCGGCAAATTGAAAATCTCACCTGACATCATCCTTCAGGAAGCCCTCGCAAGAACCAACGTCGCCATACAACGCCAGGTCTACGACGTGATGGCCTCCAGCTTCGCCGAACAGCGCGCTCTCGTCCTCCGCCTGTACACGCCCGGAATATGGAGGCTGCTGGCACTCACACTCTGCATCGCAGCGCCATACTTTTTTCTTCTCGGCAAACTGCTTCGCCGCTCCATGCGCGCAGCCATCATGCCTTCGTGGCAACAGGCCATCACATCCCTGCTCTTTTTTTCACCGCTTCTGCTCTGCTACCTGGGCCACGACTTCACGCGATGGATCGGCGCCGCCTGCATTGATGCCAGCCTCTTCATCCTCTTCCTCGCACAAACCAACGCGGTCGTCTGCAACGCATTAACGCAATGGGCAGCCAGTGAAAACACCACAGCATGGCTTGCCTACCTGATCGCAGCAGGTCCGATGGGCGCCACCGGCATACGCTCCGCTGAAATCTTCTTCACCGCATGGTCCGGACGTTAATCAGCAAAACGAAAGAGCCCCGCCGAAGCGAGGCTCCCCACCCAACAGCAACCGTGTTACTTCCGCGAATCCCGGGCGGCCTTCACATAATCATGGCTCGCCTGAACATGCGCAGCCTGCGTGCTCAACAACTGGTGAACCGGCAGCGGCAGGTCATGCTTCAACGCATCGGCATACACCTTCTTCGCCTTATCCTCACCCGCTTCGGCCGTCTCCAGCAGCGAGTGGTCGCCGCCACCCAGCTTCGCCTTCAGATCGCCCCACGTACGATGAATCGCTCCAGCCACGCTGCCAGTTTCCTTGTATGCATCGCCGACGCCTTCCTTAATCAACACATCTTCCAGGTCGCCCTTGAACGAAGCACGCTTCAGGCTCTCTGCCAGGAAATAGCGCTTCAGCGTCTCGTCGTGCAGCTTCTCACCAATCTCACGAAAACCTTCCTGGCTATCAATCAGCGATTCAATGACGTCTTTCAGTACCGATTCCGTTTGCTTCAGCAGCTCTGCCATTGCGTCCGTTTCCTTACGGGCTGGTTGCCCTGTGTCGTTTTAGATGGATCTCCGCATGTTGCGGCAGAAACAAAATCCTTGCCATGGCCGTGGGCGGTGTCCCCCGGTTGCATTGCGATTCTCCTTGGCCGGAGGCTAGGGGAGGAAATCGCGAAAACCCCGCCACCGCCCTGCCATGGTCTTTGTGTCAAGGACCCGCGGCTCATGCAGCGGGTTCAGTGTGTGCCGCCGGAAAATCCACCCGGTGTGTTTCTAAACGTTAGGAGCCATCTGCCGCCGTGCGGGTTGCCCACGCGGGTTCCTCCCCCAGATTGCGCCCCCTTTCCGCTGCCATGCGGTAGAGAATCGGGCATGATACCCTCCGTGTCCGCACTTCCGCGTACAAGGAAAGGTTCGCAGGAGAATCGCTGCCTATGAAGCCGCTCCGCCTGGAGATGACCCCCACCCGCAGCCGCCGGCTGAACGAAGTGCTCGGCCTGCTGCTGCTGGCCACTGCCGTACTGCTGCTGCTTTCGCTGGTCAGCTACACCCCCGACGACCCCTCCCTGAACACCGTCGGCGGATTCAGCAGTGCCACCGCGCTGCGCCCCGTGCATAACTGGGCTGGACGCATCGGTGCGCTCCTCAGCGACCTCCTTCTGCAAATCCTCGGCATCGCTGCCTTCGTCTTCCCGCTCATGCTGGGCCGTCTGGGCATCTGCTGGATGCGCTCGCAGGCGCAGGGCTCACCCGCCGCCAAAACCATTGGCATCGTCCTCTGGATTCTCGCCGCACCCACCGCACTGGCGCTCATGCCCATGCACCTCCTGTGGCGCAGCGCTCTGCCCATTGAAGGCGCCCTCGGTCGTGTCCTCTCCGGTTTCATCGTCGGCCTGCTCAACTACCCCGGCGCCTGCGTCGTCGTCGGCCTGCTCGTCGTCCTCAGCCTCTACCTCTCCACCACCTTCACCTTCAACACCGCGCAGGACTGGGCCGGTCAACGCCTCGGCATCTTCGGCCGCCTGCAGGAGCGCTATCTCGCATGGCGCGGTGACCGTGGCGACCTGAAAGCCTCACGCGCCGCAGACAAGCTGGAAACCCGCCGCGAACGCGAAATCGCCCGGCAGGACGCCGCCGACGCCAAGGCCACCGCAGCCGCCCAACGTGCCGCCAGCGGCGGCTCGCTCATCACCAGCCTCTTCGCCAAGTGGAGCCTCTGGCGCAAGGGCATCCGTCCCGACAGCGAAATCATTGACGACATGCCCTCCTCCCGCACCATGTGGTCCAAAATGCCGCGCACCAACGTTGACGCAGGCCCCGACCCTGAATTCGCGCCGCTGCCCGGCCATCTCCAGGCCGAAGCCGACGCTGCACTCCAGGCCGAAGTCACCGGCATCGACGCCCCGCTCAACGGCAGCCTGCTCGAAGCCGCGCCCACACAGGAAAACTTCGCAGACTGGCACCAGCCCGGCCACGCACCGCAGGACGATCAGGCCTTCGCCTGGCTGAACAGTCGCCGAGCAGAACAGCAACAGCGCCCGCGCACCGCCGAGGTCGTGCCCTTCCCCGCAGCAACACGCATGGAGCCTCCCGCACCGCCCGCTCCCCCGGAAGAGAAAATCTCTTTCGGCAAGCGCGCCGACGAGTCCATCAAGACCGTCACGCTCACCGCAAAATCCGTCCACGGTTACAAGCTGCCGCCGTCGTCCCTGCTGCACCACGACAACAAACACGCCGCCGTCCGCGAAGAAGCCCTGCGCGAAGAAGCCCGCATCCTCGTCGAAAAATGCGGCGAATTCGGCGTCGACGGCCAGGTCACCCAGATCAACCCGGGCCCCGTCGTCACCACCTTTGAGTTCCGCCCCGACGCCGGCGTGAAATACAGCCGCGTCACCGGCCTCGCCGACGACCTCTGCCTCGCCATGGCCGCCGAGTCCGTCCTCATCGAGCGCATGCCCGGCAAGTCCACCGTCGGCATCCAGGTCCCCAACAGCGACCGCGAAACCATCTGGCTCCGCGATGTCGTCGAGTCCGAAGGCTTCGCCAACTCCCGCTCCAAAGTCGAAATCGCGATGGGCAAGGACATTAACGGACGTATCGTCACCGCCAACCTCGCGGCCATGCCCCACGTCCTCATCGCAGGCTCAACCGGATCGGGTAAATCCGTCGCCATCAACGCCATGATCATGAGCGTCCTCTTCAAGGCCACACCCGAAGAAGTCCGCATGATCCTTGTCGATCCCAAGCGCGTCGAGCTCGGCATGTACGAGGGCATCCCGCACCTCTTCACGCCCATCATCACCGAGCCCAAACTCGCCGCCAACGCACTCCGCAACGCCGTCCGCGAAATGGAGCGCCGCCTCAAACTCCTCGCCAGCCGCCACGTCCGCAACCTCGATCAATACAACAAGCTCTTCGACAGCGGCCAGCTCTTCAACGAAGACGGCGAAGAGCAGCAGCCCCTGCCCTACATCATGATCATCATCGACGAGCTCGCCGACCTCATGATGCTCGACAAGGCCAACGTCGAAGAGTCCATCACCCGCCTCGCGCAGATGGCCCGCGCCGTCGGCATCCATCTCGTACTCGCAACGCAAAGACCGAGTGTGGACGTCATCACCGGCCTCATCAAGGCCAACGTCCCCACCCGCATGTCCTTCCGCCTCGCCACCAAGGTCGACAGCCGCACCATCATCGACAGCAACGGCGCGGAATCGCTTCTGGGCCGCGGCGACATGCTCTTCCTGCCACCGGGCACCAGTCGCCTCCAACGCGTCCACGCGCCCTTCGTCACAGAAAAGGAAATCAGCGACGTAGTCGATTTCTGGAAGCAGCAGGGCGAAGCTGAATACGTTGAAGGCTTCCTCGAAGGCCCCAAGGACGACAAGGGCAACAACCTCTTCGACGACGAAGGCAACAACGCCCAGGACGAACTCTTCGACGACGCCGTCCGCCTCGTCTTCGAATTCGGCAAGGCCAGCACCTCACTCCTGCAACGCCGCCTTCGCATCGGCTACGGCCGCGCCGCCGCCCTCATCGACATGATGGAGCGCGATGGCCTCGTAGGCCCCGCAGACGGCAGCAAACCCCGCGAAATCCTGAAGTCCCCCGACTTCTACCGAGAGGTAGACGAAGCCCTCCGCTAACCCCATATGCCCTACAACAGCAAAATGCCCTGCGCAGTTAAGCGCAGGGCATTGCTTCTTTTGAAATGGTTATTTCCCATAAATAGACTAAGTGCGTCCAGCGAAGCTCATACGATCAAAGACCGCCCGCTGAATGTAGCGAAGCTCCTACGGTCAAAGACAGTTATCCAACGAAGCTCAACCAGTCGAAGACCGTCATCCAGCGAAGCTCCCACGGTCAAAGACCATCACCCTGAACGTAGCGAAGCTCTAACGGTCAAAGACCGTCATCCTGAGCGAAACGAAGTGAAGCCGAAGGACCTGCATTCCTACACACCCTCTACAGCGCACAAGGAAACCCAAACAAACCAGCAACCACAAAACCGGGTGCCCCAGGTTCGCGAAGCTAACCTGGGCCGAGCAGCAAAGCTGCTCCATTCACGCGAAAGCGTGAACCAGCGAAGCTCCCACCGGGCAAGGACCGTCATCCGAAACGAAACGAAACGAAGTCGAAGGGAAATTCTATTTGGGAAGGCTGAAAACCCCGTTCCCGGAACTAAAAGTGGGGCTCCAATCCGTCGCACGTTTCCCCGCCCCATGCCTTAGCGCCAAACATGACACAGGTGTGGCATGTGCCACACCTGTGTGCGAGGGGAAGATTTTTTGCGTTATGCCGCAAAAGTGCCGGAATTATGTGGTGGATGTCGAGAACTTTGGGAAGCATCCATTCCCATCCAGGCTTGGTGCTCCATTCGGCTTAGTTTTTCCGCAAGAGCCAGACAGATGAAGTGATTCAGGGAGACCTGATCTTTCTTGGCGAGACGCTCCACCTGCTCCCGCATGGACGGGCTAAGGCGGAGTGGATACGTTCTGTGATTCATTTTTGAGGGCCTCCGACGAGGGAAAGGGATTCATAACTACAGACAGGAAAGCTCCTTTCTTCAGACTCTCCGGCCTGATCGAGAAACTATCCAGAAACTATATAGAGGGTTGCAATGCTTTTCCTCTATATCCTCCATCCTCGGGCCAATTGGTTCCGTTTTGGGAATTTCCGGTCTTTTTATTCATCCCACGCAGTTTTCGGGGGTGACTTTTGAGAGCAGCTTCTGCCTTAGATTCGGAACATTGGCGGTCGAACATGACGGCATGGCAGAAGTCCAGATCGCAGAAGTCCAGAATGCATGGTCGGGAGAACGCTCATACGATCAAAGACCATCACCCTGAACATAGCGAAGCTCAAACGGTCGAAGACAGCGAAGCTCATACGGTCAAAGACCGTCATCCTGAGCGAAACGAACCTCAAACGATCAAAGACCGTCATCCAGCGAAGCTCATACGATTCGAAGAATCGTCATCCTGAGCGAAACGAAGTGAAGCCGAAGGACCTGCATTCCTACATACCCTCTACAACGCACCGGAAAACCCAAAACAAACCAGCAACCCAAAAACCGGGTGCCCCAGGTTCGCGAAGCTAACCTGGGCCGAGCAGCAAAGCTGCTCCATTCGTGCGAAAGCACGACCAGCAAAGCTCAAACGCCAAAGGCGCCGAGCGAAACGAAGTGAAATCGAACCAGGAGCCGAAGGAACTCATCCTCGCGCCGGAAAGCGATGCTCCAACGCGTCCGGGGAGAGGCTTCAGCCGCTGAGAGAGTGTTTCAGCCCGACGGACTACGGCTGAACCGCTCCCGTTGGGGCGGCACCCGCCGCCGGAGCAGCAGCCACAGGAAAGTTCTTCCCATGTTCCGGGTCATACTCGTGCTTCACCATCCACTGCTTAAATGCCGCCGTTGGTTCGGACGCCAACTGCCCATTGCGCATGTAGTACGCAAAGTCCTTCATCTCAACCTTGAATCTGCAGGTGTCATAACTGCCTGGCTTACCAAACTGCGGCAGCAACACCACCAGTTCCTGATTCGGCTTCTTCCACTTAGCCGGAAACGTCTCAAACCCTGACGATGCCTGCAACCGCGTGTCGCACTCAAACTGGAAATCCATCCCACGCGGCTCGCCGCTTTCATACAGATTGGCGCGGCCTTCACCCTTTGCCTCATCCGCCTGCCGGTTGTGATAAAAGGTCGTCTGATTACGCCCGTAGATGTGTAACCGCAACGGATAATCGGCAGGGTTATGGCTCTCGGCACACGCGAGAACAGGAACAGCGACAAGGCTGGCAGCAAGCAAGGCACGCAAAACAAAGGTCATGGTTAGAATCCGGGAGCGGCAGAAGTAGACGCAGTATAGCCACTCCCCATCGTTCCGCCACGACGCCATATGACGACATCAGCCGTTACTCCCCCAAGCCAACGGATCGTGACGGATTGAGAAACTTAAGCTGTCGGCCTCGGTGTCCGAACCCGCTTATAGAACGGCGTCGGAATCACCTTCGCCTTCACCAGGTTCCCGCGAATCTCCACCGCAACCTCGTTGCCCAGCTCAGCTTCCGCAGGCGGCACAAACGCCAGTGCAATGTTCTTCTTCAGCGTCGGCGAAGGCGATCCGCTGGTCACCACGCCAAGCGGTTCTCCCGTGAGCGAGCGCACCGGATAACCGTCACGCGCAATGCCACGATCCACCATCTCCAAACCAACCAGCTTCTTCGCCGGAGGATTCGCGCTCAACGCCAGCAGCGTCTCCTTGCCCACGAAGTCCGCGTCCTTCTCCAGCTTGCAGTAGCGGTTCAGCCCAGCCTCAAACACGTTGATCTCGTCAGATATCTCGTGTCCGTACAGCGCCATCGCACTCTCCAGGCGCAGCGTATTGCGGGCGCCCAGACCAGCGGGAACAATGCCGAACTCCGCACCCGCCTCAAACACGGCCTTCCACGCAGCCTCACTGGTAGCCACATCGCTGGGCACATAGATCTCGAAGCCGTCCTCGCCGGTATAACCGGTACGGGCGATCAGCACGTTATAGAACCCCGCAACCTTGCCCCAGGTGAACCAATAGTTCTTGATCACCGACAGATCGGTATCGGTCAGCTTCTGCAGCGTCTCCTGCGCCTTCGGTCCCTGGATGGCAATCTGCGTATACAGATCGCTGTAGTCGCTGATGTGGACGCTCGGCATCGCGCCAACGATCTTGCGCACCCAGTTGATGTCCTTCTCACGTGTGCCGGCGTTGATGACGATCAGGTAGTCGTTGTCACTCAGCTTGTGCAGGACGACGTCATCCACAAAGGTGCCTTCCGGCGTCAACATGGCCGAGTAGTGTGCCTGTCCCACCTGCAGCCTGGAGGCATCGTTCATCAGCAGCTTCTGCAGGGCATCCAGCGAACCGGGTCCACGCAACTGGATGCAGCCCATGTGCGATACGTCAAACACGCCCACCGCGGTGCGGACGGCATTGTGCTCAGCCACCAGGCCGCTGTACTCCACCGGCATATCCCATCCGCCAAAGTCCACCATCTTCGCTCCAAGGGACCTGTGCGTGGCATTGAGTGCAGTACGGCGGAGTGGAGCGGAAGTTGTGTCGGCCATGAATCCTCTGGGATGTAAATGTGGTCTAAGGTGGCAGCGCTTATGCCTGCCACACTCATCTCCGAGGATACCGCGATCCGCCCTGCCAACCGTCCGAAGCACGCCATGATTCGGTGCGACCACCGCTTGTATCCCGCACTCACGCGTGCGCGGCAGGGTATGCTGTCAGCGATGCGCCTCTCCCTCACCATCCTGTTGCCGGTGCTTGCTGGCTCCGCCATGGCGCAGACGGCCGATCGTTCCGCAGCGCCATCCAATCCAGCCACCACAGCGCCCGCCGCACGCGCAGGCGTCTATAGCGTCCAGAACGGTGAGTTGGTCGTAGCTCCGGGCCTGCGCATCCCCAACGGCAACGTGCCCTGGGTGCTGGACACAGTCAACGGCAAGCAGGTGTTGGTGCCCATCCATCACACACCACTCACCGGCACGGCAGCCAGCGGCACGCTGGAAGGGCCGACGTCACACACGCCGTTGCACTCCACGACACCCGCCTTCTTCATCCACACCAGTGACCGTACGGAGAACACCGGCGATAGCGGCCGCGGGACGCCCACCGGATGGGCCCTGCTCTCCGCCCCGGTCACGGACAGTCACCGCACCGTTGCCCGTCCCACATTCACCGACGTCAACAGCGCCACCGTATGCACCGCCCCCGTGATCTGCACCACGGCAGAGTCTCTGCCGGACGGCTGGCTCCGCGTCACCCCGCGGGTGCCCTTGACACCGGGAGAGTATGCGCTGCTCCCCGTCCAGAAGGCCCCCACCCCCGGCAATACCCTGGCCTACGACTTCACTGTAGACGGGGGCCAGCCCGCAGCCCGCGACACGGTTGCGCCAGGCCAGAATCTCGACACACGAAAAAAGAAGCGCTGATCGCAGCTACAGCTTCAACGTCGACACATCGACCGTCGCTTTGGGATAGCGCAGCTTCATGCTCTTCATGGTCTCCACCAGGATCTCGGAGATCGCCACGTTGCGATACCACTTGTTATCCGACGGAATTACGAACCACGGAGCATGTTTCTTACTGGTCCGCTCCAGAATGTCCTCATAGCAATCCTGATACTGTGGCCAGAACTTGCGCTCGGCGAAGTCCGCGGCAGATAACTTCCAGTGCTTGCTGTTGTCGTCAATGCGCGACTGCAAACGCCGCTTCTGTTCCGCCTCAGAGATGTGCAGGAAGAACTTCAGGATGGCGATGCCGTTCTCTGTCAGCATCCCCTCAAAGTCATTGATCTGGTCCATGTGCACATACGCCGTCTTCTTGTCCATCAGCCCATGCACACGCGGCGACAACACATCCTCATAATGCGACCGGTTGAAGATGCCGATCATGCCGCGCGGCGGCACCGCATTATGGCAACGCCACAGGAAGTCATGCTTCGCCTCCAACGGAGTAGGCACCTTGAACGCCGTCACATCACATCCCTGTGGATTCACTCCAGAGAAGATATGCCGGATCGTCCCATCCTTACCCGCAGTGTCCATACCCTGCAGCACCACCAGCACACCGTGCTCCCCACCGGCATACAGCACCTCCTGCAACCGATCCAGTTCCTTGCGATGCCGATGCAGGTAGGGTTGTGCAGCGTCTTCCGACTTCAGCTTGCCAGTCTGTGCTGCGTCGATCTTCTGCAGGCTGATTTTCTTACCGGGGGTAATCAGATAGGGCGACTTAATCTTCAAGAGCGGATTCACCTTTCGTAAGCAGTACGATGCACGATACAGCCTTTCATGGAGACGACAAATGTTTCCGCAAAAGGAAAGAGGCACAGGATACATCCTGTGCCTCTTCGCAAAACATGGGAAACAGACTACGACTTGGTCGCAGGCTCCTTCGGCTCCGGCGTTACGATGTGAGCATCGGTCTTCACGTCGTCTGTCACGCCCTTCAAGCCTTCCTTGAAGCCTTTCAGGCCCTCACCAAGTCCCTTACCCAGTTCCGGCAGCTTCTTCCCGCCGAAAAACACCACAACAATAAGGCCGATGATCAGCAGGTGCATGGGCTGGAACAGGTCATTGAGCATGGCAGAAACCTCCGAAAGCAGGCCGCGCAATGGCGTTACCTGATCCAGCCCATTGTCGCACAAATCCGGTGTGTCTGGCATGATGCGAAGGCAGGAACGGCAGTAGACGGTATATCCTGAATGGGTGCAGTCCCACACCGCCGCCGCACGACCGCGCGGAACCGCCTTGGGGCTGCCTGCAGTGGAGGAACATGCTTATTTCCCGTCCCCGGCGGCGTCCTGCCGGGCCGTCCCTGGTGTCTGCCCGTAACGTTGTCATTGCTGGACTTGCTGCCCTCTGCGGATTTGCCGCAGCCGCCACGGCGCGGGCCCAGGATACCTTCCGTCCACCACCTCCGGTCACCTACACCGAAAAGTATGAAGTCTTTGGTGGTTTCAATTTCCTGAACGGCCAGGCCGGTCAGAACATCCCCAAGCGCTACAACATGGCGGGCGGCGAAGTGATGGGCACCTACTGGCTTACGCCAAAATGGGGCGCTGCAGCCGATCTTCGCTGGGATGGCGGCACCACGCCTGTCCTGCCCGCAGCGCAATCCACCAACCCGAAGATTCAGACGCGGCCTTTCGTCTCGCAGATGATCTACATGGGTGGTGCGCAGTATCACTGGGTCGGAAACCAGCGTGTTGGTGTTAACTTTCATGCTTTGGCCGGTGCCAGCAGCGGCAATTTTGATCACAGCAACCCGGCGGGGCTTTCTTCGGGAACCTTCTTCAACACCACGGGCCTGTACACCAACCGCACCGCGTTCAACGGCGTCGTGGGTACCAGCATTGACTTCAATCGCTCGGCGCGTTGGGCCATCCGCCTTTCGCCAGACCTTGTGTTTGAACACTTCGGCACGGAGCTGCGTGAGTTCTTCTCCGTCTCCGGTGGTGTGGTCTATCGCTTCGGTAATCGCTAAAACCACTTCACGAGTATGCAAAGAAATGCCCGGAGAGTCTCCGGGCATTTTCTTGTTTGCTTAAGACAACAACACTTACCGCGTCTGCATGAACTCCGGGCTTACCGGGTTTTCATACGGCGTGATGTCGCGCGTCACCACGGTAATGCCACTCGGCGTAACGTGATACTTCTTGCGATCTTCGTTGCTGTCATAGCCAATGACCGTGCCATCCGGAATATGTGCGTCACGATCAATAATGGCGCGGCGAATACGACAGTGGCGGCCGATATTCACGTGGTTGAAGATCACGGACGAATCGATATCTGAGAACGAGTTCACACGCACATCCTGCGAAAGCACGCTTCCGCGCACCGCAGACCCGGAGATCACGCAGCCAGGCGAAATCACGGAGTTGATCGCCATGCCCGTGCGTCCCATCTCGCCGAAGACAAACTTCGCCGGAGGATACTGTGTGGGCCGCGTCCGCATGGGCCAGTCACGATCATAGAGGTTGAAGATAGGACTTACCGACGCGATATCCAGATTCGCCTCGTAGAACGAGTCCAGCGTACCCACGTCACGCCAGTAGAGAGCCTCTTTACGGTTCTCGTCGACGAAGTTATACGCAGAAACTTTGTAGCGCCCCAGCAGACTCGGCAGGATGTTGTGACCGAAATCGTGCTTGGAATCGGTCTTCTCCGCGTCCACCATTAGTTCCGGCAGCAACACGTCCGTATTGAAGATGTAAATGCCCATGGAAGCATCCACCTTCTCTGGGTTGAAGGGTGACCGGATGTTGGTGCTCTTCGGCTTCTCCTGGAAGCCGATCACCTCACCGCTGCTGGACACTTCCACCACACCGAAGCCCGCTACTTCGCCGGGATCGACCGGCAGCGTGGCAATGGTGCATGCCGCACCGCTCTGCACATGCTGATCCATCATCAGGCCATAGTTCATCTTGTAGATATGGTCGCCGGAGAGGATGATCACGTGCTTTGGCTCTTCCGAGCCAATGGAATAAATGTTCTGATACACCGCATCTGCCGTGCCCTGATACCAGCTCTTGTTTACACGCTGCATGGGCGGCAGAATTTCAATGAACTCACCCAGTTCATTCGCCACGACCGTGCCCCAGCCTTCGCGGATGTGGCGATTCAGGCTCAGCGCCTTGTACTGCGTCATGATGTAGACCTTGCGCAGGCCACTGTTGATGCAGTTTGAGAGCGTGATGTCGATGATGCGATATTGCCCGCCGAATGGGACCGCGGGCTTTGCGCGTTCCTTGGTCAGCGGAAACAGACGTTCGCCAGCGCCCCCCGCCAGCAATACTCCAAGCGTATCTTTCATTCACTCATCCCCAGGCGGACCTCAAAGGCTTCAGCGAAACATTAGACAGACACTACCAGTCTGCGCAAGTCGGAAGCTTTCACCCACTGATCCCTTCGATGCAGAATCCGACAACCGCGGCAGGAGTATAGCGCGATGAGATTACGATTCGCTTTCTTCTGGATCAGCAGGTTCGTCAGGCAATGAGATGCGCAGCGACTTCAGAAACGAAACATCATTCCGCGTGAAAGTTTCCCCCGGCTGCGTAACCTCTTCCGCATCGTCATCCTCGCTGACTTCATTCAGGCCAATGGTGGCCTCCAACATCAGCAGGACATCAAAACCCTCTTCACGGATTTCCCGCACCACGCCGGATATCTGTTCTGACTCCGAGACGGATTCGTGAATGGCCTCGCCCAGTTGCTGAATCAGTTCCTTGATGCGTCCGTTCATCTCGCCTCCTCCTGCGTTACCGTCAAGTGCGGTCCGAACTGTCCGGAAGCGCATCGTGCAAGTGCAGTGTTCTCTACCTTACGCGGGCAACTCTCCCATCGCAATCGGGCATCGCGTGAGGAAATGTCGTCCGTTTTTATGCCTGCGTATGATGATCGGACCAGGCCGTTTCCAGTTGCCGTGCCAATTCCTGCACGACCTCTGTGCGCTTCGGGCCCCACACAATCCATCCCGCCGCCGCAGCACAGACACCACCAATCACAAACAACGATTTCTTCAGCGCCATACTCTTATCCATTCCTCATTGTTGGACGCGCAAGATCACTTTCCGCATTTCATTCCATGAGATGCAGAGAAGCCAAAGGTGATGTCCACCATCAGGCGCGGCGGGCCCGCACAAAGCTGCTCACGCTGAAATAGCCGAACAACAAAGCCAGCACACAGAAGGCATAAAAGCGGTGACGATCATCCGCAATGGCACTCATCGCGTTGTGTCGCGTCTTCCACGTGGCTGCTGAGAATGACAGCGCAAACAACGCGAAGAAGCTCCCCGTAAGTTCATGCCACAGCGCCTTCGACGCACGTTTCAGCGGAGCCGCCACACCTTGCCTGGCTGCCGCAGCCGCCTGCGAAAAGTCTGGCCGAACCGTGGCAACGGAGCGCGAGACAGGCCGTTGCACCACACGCTCTGCACGAGGCGGAATCACTTGTGGTTGAGGTGGAGAAGTTGGCCGTGATGGCGCTTCTGGCGACGGAGAAGTAGCCGCATCGACTGCCTCCAGGGCAGTGCGTGCCGCCATGCGGGCTCCGCGTCCAAGCACACGTCCAAAACGTTCCCGATCCATGCAGACATTGTACGGAGATCACACCGGATGTTGCGACATTCGTAAGGAAACGCGCTGGAAAGCAACCAATCCGATATTCAGGACCGTGCTACGGTCTTCGCCTTGGCCGCAAGACCGATCTTCTTCAAGGCCTCGCGCACCGGCCCGCGCATGGTCGCGCAGACACCCGCCATGACCTCTTCCAGATCCAGTTCATGCTGCGCGAAGATGCGGCGGATCACCCTGCGGCCCTCTTTGGTCAGGTCCACAGTACGGACACGCTTGTCCGTTGTGCCGCTACATCGCGAAACATACCCCAGCTTCTCCAGCCGGTCGACCGCAGCAGTCATGGAGGGATTCGCCAGCAGCACCTTCTCACCGATCTGCGACATGCTCATGGGTCCCTTGTGCATCAGGGCCTCCATGATCATGAAGTCGCTCAGACCGATGTCCTGCGCCGCCACGGTGCTTTCGATATACGCCTCCATGGAACGGTACGCCTTCATCATCACGAGCCATAGGCTGGCTGCCGATGTAAAGTGCGTTTCGCTCGTTTCGGATTCGTGCATCGTCTGCATGCGCTTTCTCCATCTTCTGCTAGTTCGTTGAATTCTGCGAAAAAACCTTCTGGAGAAGGATACGCGCCTGCTCCAGTTCTTCCGCGCTTACGTTGTGCGGTTTTCCAGGATAACGATGTAATGAAACTTCCGCGCCCATCCGCTTCAGCTCTTCTACAGACTCCTCCACACGCACAAAAGGTATGTGCGGATCAGGGTCGCCGCATAAAAATAATGCGGGCGTGCCTGCCAGATCGCCGTCGTGATGCAGATCGCTTCCTAGCGGCCCAATCAAGCCGCCAGTAAAAGCGATCAAACCCGCATACCGCGCAGGATTGGACGCCACGAACTCCGACGCCAGGCATGCACCCTGTGAAAAACCTGCAATGACAATGCGCGCTGTGGGAATACCACTGCCCACAAGCCCATCGACGACACGCTTCACCTTTGTCAAAGCCGAAGAAAGATCCGGCTCATTCATTTCGCGTGGCGCAATGAATCGCTGCGGATACCAGACATTGCCCGCAGCCTGCGGCGCAACGAACGCCAACTTCATATCCATAAAAGCGCGCGACAGCCCCAGAATGTCTCCCGCGCTGCTGCCGCGGCCATGCAGCAGCACAACGGCTCCTGCGGCCTCCTTCAGAGGCTCGCCTGCCGTGTAAACCGGGCTCAAATCATGCGGTCCCTGCATTCTCAATCTCCCTTCTTCGCGGAGAGGACGGCCTTACGCCGTCACCGCCGTCTTCGACGACTGCTTCAATTCCACCGGCATCAACCGGCGTTCAATCTGATCAAGCAGCCCCTGGTGCATCTTCGGTACACGCAGCGCCTCCCCAAGTGTCTCCACCGGCTCATCAATCGCAAAGCCCGGAAGATCCGTCGCCATCTCAAACAACACACCACCCGGCTCGCGGAAGTAGATGGAGTGGAAGTAATCGCGATCCTGCACCGTGGTCACCGGCAGATGCTTCAGAATCTCCTCTCTCCATGCAAGCTGCGAGGCATCATCCGGCGTGCGGAACGCGATGTGATGCACCGACCCCGCACCGCTACGTCCATAACCAGCATTTGGGTTCACCACCACATCCATGTGGTTGCCCAATGCCGCACCTTCTGGCGCTGCATAACGAATGCGGTCACCATCGCGGCCAGTTTCAGCGAAGCCCATCCATGCCAGCGTATCTGCCGTCGCCTTTTCACTGCGGTGCAGCATGGTCACGCCAAAGAAGCCGCGAATGCTGTGTTCCGCAGGCACGTCCGCATACCGCGGTACTTTCGTCGCCGCAGGAGCATCTGCATGACCCACAATCTCCAGCTTCATGCCATCCGGATCAGCAAACGTCAGCACATCTTCCGCGCCGTTAAAGCGCAGACCGGTGTGTTCCACCAGAACGCCCTCCTCCGTAAGCCGCTTCTCCCAGTAAGGGATGGAAGCCGTCGGCACAGAGAATGCCGTGTGCGTCACTTCACCCGCGCCTGCAAGTCCACGACGTGCACCCGGCCAGGGGAAGAACGTAAGGATCGTCCCCGGCGTGCCGGCATCGTCACCAAAATAAAAGTGATACGTCCCCGGATCATCAAAATTCACGGTCTTCTTCACCAGCCGCAGACCCAACACCTGCGTATAGAAATCCAAGTTGCGCTGCGGATCAGAAGCAATCGCCGTCACATGATGCAGCCCTTGGATCTTCGCCCGTTCGGTAGCCATTGTCTTAACCCTCCGCAATAATTGATTCGACATCGAAAGAAAAGATTCATCCACCGCCCCCCACAGGTCCGTCATCCTGAGCGGAGCGTAGCGCAGCCGAAGGACCTGCTTTCTTCTGTGCCCACTACGATTCTTACGGAGACAAGAACACGCCAGGTTGAGGAAGAGGGATGCTTTCACCTAAGCACTCCAGTATGGGAGAAGAAAGCAGGTCCTTCGACTGCGCACTTCGTGCTTCGCTCAGGATGACGGAAGTGCATGGTGGAACGAGTTGCTGAGAGTACACCGAACACGATAGCGTTCCGCCATGGTCCGGTTTTGCAAACGATTCGTCTTCTGCCTGTCGCTGTTCTGCGCTCTCTCCGCAGTCGCTCAAAAAGATGTTGTCAATGAAGTGAATCCACTCATCGGTACGGGCAGCGGCCCCATCGGTTACGGCGGCACCATGCCCTTTGTGACCGCGCCCTTCGGCATGACGAATTGGACCCCGCAGACGCGACAGAACCGCCTCAGCGTTACCAGCTACGAGTACAGTGACAAGACCATCCAGGGCTTCATGGGCACGCACCAGGCCGCCATCTGGATGGGCGACTTCGGCTACGTCACCCTGATGCCTGAGATCGGCGCATTGAAAACCACACCCGAAGCCCGCGCGCTCGCCTACGACCATGCACATGAAACCACGCATCCAGACTTCTACAGCGTGGACATGAAGACGCAGGACGGCAAAACCATACACGCCGAGATGACCGCGACTGAGCGTTGCGCCTACCTGCGCTTCACCTTCCCTGCTGGCGTGGAACCGCGCATTCTGCTGGAAGCGTCACGCCCAAAGATTGACGGCAAAGTCAGCATCACCAATGGCGAAATCACCGGCCAGAACCCGCACCGTATCGACAACAACCTTGGACCATTCGCTCTGCCAAACTTCAGCGGCTACTTCGTTGCGCAGTTCCACCAGCACACCACCGGCGGCGACACCTATGGCCTGAACACAGCCGCTGCCCACGGAGCCTCTGTCACCTTTGCTAAGACAACCGCGCCTACCGTGATTGAAATGCGCATCGGTACCTCGTTCCTCAGCATCGATCAGGCGCGCGAGAACATCGCCAAAGAAATTCCCACATGGAATTTCGCCACCACACGCCAGAAGCTCCACGCTACATGGCAACAGAAGTTAGGCAACTTAACCATTGCAGGCGCCACGCAGGACGAGCGCACCACAGCCTACACCGCGCTGTATCATGCGCTGCTGTATCCACGCGTGTTCTCGGAATATGGCCGCTATTACAGCGCCTTTGACGACACCGTTCACAACGGCTCGTCGTACACGGACTACTCCACGTGGGATACCTTCCGCGCAGAACACAGCCTGCTGACACTCGTCGCACCGGAACGTATTGACGGCATGATTACCGCGCTGCTGCAGGATTACAAAGAGGGCGGATGGATGCCCAAGTGGCCCAATCCCAGCTACACCAACATCATGATCGGCACGCACGCCGACAGCATGGTGGCGGAAGCCATCCGCAAAGGCTTCCACGGCTTTGATCGTGAACTGGCATGGAAGGCCGTCTACAAAGACGCCATGTCACCGCCCGATGGCGACACCACACGCCGCTGGCTGGACCGTGAAGAGCACACTCCCTATGAGGCGCGCGCTGGCCTGACCTACTACAAGCAGCTTGGCTTTATCCCCACCGATAAGACCGACGAAGCCACCAGCCGCACATTGGAAGACAGCTATGACGACTGGTGCGTGGCGCAAGTGGCGAAAGCGGTTGGCCGCATGGACGACTACCGCTTCTTCCTGAAGCGCTCATTGAACGACCGCAACCTTTTCGACAAGACCAACAACCTGATGCGCGGCAAAACCTCTGACGGCAAGTGGGCACCGCTTGGCGGCAGTAAAGACACCAACGGCAACCGCAGCGTCTCCGGATGGACTGAAGGCGACGCATGGGTCTACACGTGGTCGCCCTTCCATGACATCGCCGGAGTGGAAAGGCTGATGGGCGGCGCAGAGATCGCCAGCAAGCAGATTGATCAGCACTTCGCAGGTAACCACAACGTCCATAAGAACGAACCCAGCCACCACTACGGCTACCTGTATGACTTCACCGGCCAGCCCTGGAAGACGCAGGCCAGGGTCCGTGAAATTGCATACAAGGAATACGCCAACCAACCCGCGGGTCTGGACGGTGACGATGACTGCGGCCAGATGTCCGCGTGGTACCTGTTCACCGCACTCGGCATGTATCCGGTAAATCCCGCCAGCGGCGACTACATGATCGGCAGCCCCATGTACGGCCGCATGAGCCTCAAACTGGCCAATGGCAAGACCTTCACCGTCATCGCAGATAACAACAGCCGCAGCAACGTCTACATCCAGTCCGCCACACTGAACGTCAAGCCGCTGGACAAGCCCGTCATCACATGGAAACAGATCCAGTCCGGCACCACGCTTCACGTCATCATGGGGGCAAAGCCCTCCAGGTGGGCGTCTGCATGGCGTCCATCGTTTCCGGAAGATGCCTTGTGATGACGTCAAACGCGCGGCAGCAACAGACAGCTTTCACGCATACGAACGGATATGCTCGTACTATCGCGATGATGCAACGACTGTTTGCTGCCGCCACTCTTCTATGTGCCTTTGCGTGCGCAATGCCATCCCGCGCAGATGTGGCATTGCTCATGGAACAGCCCTATGGCGAGTTCGGCAAATACAATCCAACAGGCCATGCTGCAGTCTTTCTCAGCGACATCTGCGCCGAGACGCCGACACAACTACGCCGCTGCCGTCCCGGCGAATACGGCTCGGTCATCAGCCGCTATCACAAGATCCATCACCAGGATTGGATCGCCATGCCGCTGGTTCCCTATCTCTACGGCGTGGAACGCCCCTCGCAGATTCCCGCCTCCGTCACGAAGGATCAGGTGAAGCAACTGCGCGAAGCCTATTGGCACGACCATCTGCAGCAGATTGCCCCGCCGAATAAAAATGGCGACGCCCCCAAAGGCGAATGGCCGCAGCTTGTAGGTTCATTATTTGACCGCACCATCTTCGGGTTCTCCGTGCATTCCACACAGGAGCAGGATGATCGCTTCATCGCCATCTTTAACGACCGCCGCAACGTGGGTCACTTCAACCTGTTCTTCCACAACTGCGCAGACTTCTCCCGCACAGTGCTGAACATGTATTACCCCGGCGCGATTCATCGCAACATCTTTGCCGACCTTGGCTTGACCACGCCCAAGGCTGCTGCAAATTCCCTGGTGAAATATGGGGAAAAACACCCGGAACTGCACCCGACCACCTTTGAAATGCACCAGGTTCCGGGTGAAATGCCGCGCAGTGGCAACATTGATGGCGTGTCAGAATCGCTGGTGAAGAGCAAGAAATACCTGATTCCGCTGGCCATTCTGCAACCCATTGCAACGGGCGCCGTTGCAGTGGATTTCCTCACCCGCGGTCGTGCCAAACTTCCACGCACCGCCACGGCCTTTGCCGTCCGCGACTGGAAGGTGAAAGCTCCCCCGCCGCAGCCGCAAACGACCGCTCATCCTGACGAGGCAGGCTCCCCTACGCTGGGAAGCTGATTCTTTCCCCGCGCAGAGGATTTCCCGGCGATATTCGGCCTCAGAGCCGGATCACGGCTTTAAAATCAAAGCTATGAGCTATCCGGCAAACTACCGCTACACCAAGGAACACGAGTGGATTGAGGTCAACGGCAACGAAGCCACCGTGGGCATCACCGAACACGCGCAAAGCCTGCTTGGCGACATTGTTTTCGTCGATCTGCCAAAGACAGGCACGCAGCTGGCCCATAAGGCATCTTTCGGTTCGGTAGAAAGCGTGAAGGCGGTCAGCGACGTGTATGCCCCCGTCTCAGGCACCGTGACCGCGGCGAACGAAGAGCTTGCCAACGCACCGGAAAAGATCAACGAAGACGCGAACAATACCTGGCTCATCAAGCTCACGCTGAAGGACGCATCCGAGTTGGATGGTCTGCTGGACGCCGCCGCATACGAAGCTTTCGTAGCGGAAGAAACGCACTAAACGAGTTTCTGTTCGAAAGGGGCCGCCGCTCCGCAGCAGCGGCCCGCGAACCTTCTGCTCATCGCCCTCCGCACCCACACCAGACGAGGCAACATTCCCATGCGTTACCTTCCTAAGTCGCCCGCCGACCGGGCCGCCATGCTCCAGGAGATTGGCGCTGCTTCCATCGACGACCTGTTTGATTCCGTCCCCGCCGAATTTCGCCTCACACGTGATCTGAACGTTCCCCGCCAGCACTCGGAGCACGAAGTCATTGAAGCGTTCAAGGTCTTCGCAAACCAGAACGCTACGGGATACTCATCGTTCCTGGGCGCGGGTGCCTATCATCACTATCGCCCGGTGCTGATTGACACGGTCGTTTCACGCGGCGAGTTTCTCACCAGCTATACGCCCTATCAGCCGGAAATCGCGCAGGGCACGCTGCAGGCGCTCTTTGAGTTCCAGACCATGATCTGCGAACTCACCGGCATGGACCTGGCGAATGCCTCCATGTACGACGGCAGCACCGGCGCGGCAGAAGCCGTGATGATGGCGGTGCGCGTCACTGGTCGCAATGGCGCTGTCATCGCACGCACCGTACATCCGGAATACCGCGAAGTGCTGGCCACCTACGCGCAGCACCAGGGCATTCCGCAGACGGAAGTGGGTTACACCACCGATGGACGCGTGGATTATGCCGCGCTGGATGCCGCCATCACCAGCGACACCGCCTGCGTACTCATCCAGTCGCCCAACTTCTTCGGCACCATTGAAGATGTCGCAAAGATCGCGGAAATCGCGCACGCCAAGGGTGCTCTGCTCATCGTCTCTATCGCTGAAGCGGTTTCACTCGGCATCGTAAAGCCGCCGAAGGAAGCCGACATCGTCTCGATGGAAGCGCAGAGCTTCGGCGTTCCCGTGGGCTACGGCGGCCCGTATTGCGGTGTCATCGCTGCAAAAGAAAAGTTCCTGCGCCAGATGCCCGGACGTCTCTGCGGCCAAACCGTGGACCAGAACGGCGACCGCGGTTTCGTGCTGACACTCTCCACACGCGAGCAGCACATCCGCCGCGAGAAGGCCACCAGCAACATCTGCACCAACCAGTCGCTCGTCGCGCTGATGGTCACGGTCTTCCTAACCGTTTACGGCAAAGGCCTGCAGGAACTGGCAGAGCAGAACCTGGCCAAGGCGTACTTCACCGCGCAGTCGCTGGAAAAGAGCGGCGCGAAGCTGCTGTTTGCTGGCGCACCGCGCTTCAACGAGTTCGTCATCACCACGCCAAAATCCGCAGACGCCACCAACACGGCATTGCTGAAAGAGAAGATCATCGGCGGCCTCTCGCTGTCGAAGTGGTATCCGGAGCTTGGTGAAAATGCATCGCTGTGGTGCGCCACGGAACTGACCACGCGCCAGGAAATCGACGCAGTAGCGGCAGCACTCAGCAAGGCGTAACGTCTCGCTGCATACCAAACGTCAACCACGAGCAGGGTGCTTGCGTGAAAGACGTTTTGAAGGGGACGGGCTTCAGCCCGTCCATCAAATGGCTAGAATCGACGCGGCTTTAGCCGCTGAGGGACAGAGTTCAATGGATCTGAACAGCCTGCAAGGCGAAGAGCTGTACGCAGTGGAATTCGTAGAAAAGCACCTGCAACTTCGCTTTGCGGACGACGCATTGCTGACCCTCTACATCTGGCCTGAAGTCGCGGACGCTGACGGCATCTCCGTGGGCCACGGGCAGGCAGGTTATCGCGATGCGCTCTGTTCCCTCATCGGAGAGACCGTGAGTGAAGCGCAGTTTCACGACGACACTGCGCTCACTGTCGAGTTTGAAAATGGCACCCTGCTCGCGCTGAGCCTGCGGGATGAGGATCGGGACGACGCCACAGATGCAGGCTCTTTCCGCAATATTCATGGCGAGGTTTTCGACTTCTAGGGCGCTCTATGAAGAACGAACATCACTACAACACGAGCATCGTCTGGACGGGCAATCGCGGCACCGGCACTTCGTCGTATCGCGACTATGCGCGCTCCTATGACCTGAGCGCGCCGGGCAAGCCTCTCATCGCAGGTTCATCCGATGCGACCTTCCGTGGGGAAGCCAGTAAGTGGAATCCCGAGGATATGTTGCTCGCCTCGTTGTCCTCATGCCACATGCTCAGCTATCTGCATCTGTGTGCAGACGCCGGCATCTCTGTCATCGCCTACAGCGACAACGCCGAAGGCACCATGCAGTTGACCCCGGACGGCTCAGGCCATTTCACCTCTGTCACGCTGCATCCGCAGGTAACCATCGCCGCAGGACACGACCTTATCAAGGCAGATGCGCTGCATCATCGCGCGCATGAACTTTGCTTCATCGCCAATTCCGTTAACTTTCCCGTTGCGTGTGAAGCAACAACCACACACGCCGCAAACGATTCGAGGGACATCTGATGGCAGACACACCTTTTGTTGGAACGCCGCGCAAGGCCACCACGCACGTCAACCAGAACGAAGGCCTCGTCTTCGAGAAGAGCTCACCCGGCAAGAAGGCCTACCGGCTGGACCAGCTTGATGTACCGGCGATCGACGCAGCTTCCCTGCTCGGCGACGCCGTGCGCACAGACAACCTGGGCCTGATGCCGGAGCTGAGCGAAATCGAAATCGTTCGCCACTTCACGCGCCTGTCCACATGGAACTACGCCATTGACCTTGGCATGTTCCCGCTTGGCTCCTGCACCATGAAGTACAACGGCCGCGTGAACGAAGCCGTCGCACGCCTGGAAGGCATCGCGGAAGCGCACCCCTACCAGCCGGAATCGCTCTCGCAAGGCACGCTGGGCATCATGAAGCAGTTGCAGGACTGCCTCCTTGAAATCACCGGCATGGATGCCATCACGCTGCAGCCCGCAGCCGGCGCGCACGGTGAATTCACCGGCATCCTGATGATCCGCGCCTATCACGAGAGCAAGGGCAACGCCCGTAAGAAAGTGCTGATCCCCGACTCCGCGCACGGCACCAACCCTGCCACTGCTGCCGTCGTTGGTTACCAGATTCAGAACCTAAAGTCGAACGCCGATGGCGGCGTTGACCTCGAAGAACTCCGCCGCGCCGTCGATGAAGACACCGCCGCGCTCATGCTCACCAACCCCTCCACCATCGGCGTCTTCGAATCGCAGATCAAGGAAATCGCGGACATCCTGCACGCCAAGGGCGCGCTGCTGTACATGGATGGCGCGAACATGAACGCGCTCGTCGGCAAGACACGCCCCGGCGACTTCGATGTGGACGTGATGCACCTGAACCTGCACAAGACCTTCTCCACCCCGCACGGTGGTGGTGGCCCAGGCAGCGGCCCCGTTGCATGCAAGGCCATCCTTGAGCCCTTCCTGCCCGCGCCCATCGTCGTCGAGAAGGCAGATGGCACGCTCACATTCGAATACAACCGCCCGCATACCGTGGGCCGCGTCCGCATGTTCTACGGCAACTTCGGCATGTTCGTCCGCGCACTCGCTTACACACTGGCCAACGGCCCGGACGGCCTGCGCCTCACCACCGAAGACGCTGTGCTCAACGCGAACTATATCCGCGCCAAGCTCGAAGGTGTCTTCGACCTGCCCTACAAGACGAAGTCAATGCACGAGGTCGTCTTCAGCGACAAGCTACAGGCAAAGAACGGCGTCAAGACCGGCGACATGGGCAAGCGCCTCATCGACTATGGCTTCCACGCCTACACTGTCAGCTTCCCGCTGATCGTAAGCGGCGCCATGATGATCGAGCCCACAGAGAGCGAATCGCGCGAGGAACTCGACCTGCTCATCGACGCCCTGCAGCAGATCGCCCGCGAAGCCGCGGAAAACCCGGAGCTGGTAAAGACCGCACCGCACACCACGCGCATCCGCCGCCTCGACGAAACCGCCGCCGCCCGCAAACCCATCCTGCGCTGGCAGGGCCCACCCGAAGAAGTGGAGGCAGACACCGCCGCCAAGGAGTGGTAACCCAAACCACAATGGATGTGGCCGCGCTCAACACACTGTCAAAACGAGTTCTGGATGCGGCCTTTGCCGTGCATACAGAACTTGGCCCCGGCTTACTTGAGAGTGCTTATGAGGCATGCCTGGCCAGCGAGTTTACGCATCGTGGCCTTCCATTTCAGCAACAACTCCCGATGCCTCTTGTCTACAACGGCCAGAAGCTCGCGGATGTAGGCTATCGGCTGGACTTTCTTGTATCCGGCCATCTGATATTGGAAATAAAGGCTGTGGAAGCAATTGCCGCTGTGCACCATGCCCAACTGCTGAGCTACTTGAGACTTTCAGATAAGCATCTCGGTCTGCTTGTTAACTTCAATGTTGCCAGTCTTCGCGATGGCATCCATCGAAAGGTCAATAAGCTTTAAGAGCGTCCGCAAAGTTCGCAATGGTCACACGAAGTACGCAAAAGAAACTTTGCGGTAACTTAGCGAACTTTGCGGACGCTCTTTCATACCTGAAGGGAGCCACCCATGTCCGCCTTCTGGGACCACAAAGACGAACTCGAAAAATACGAATTCATGATGGGCGTCGAGCGTGGCCGCCTGGCAGTTGCCATGGACGTGCTGACAGACGCGCTCGCCCTCGTAGGCCAGCACGGCGTCTACTGCACCTCCAACCGCAACCCGACTGTTCCCGCGCTCGACATTCAGGCCGTCATGCGCGGTATCAACGACGCCAAGGAACTCATCGGCTCTTCCATGGAAGAGATCCGCAAAAAGAAAGAAGCAGCGGGTACGACACCATCGCAGTAGTACACTAACACTCGAGCACCCGTAGCTCAGCTGGATAGAGCGGCAGCCTCCGAAGCTGTAGGTCAGAAGTTCGAATCTTCTCGGGTGCACCATATTCGCAACGACGAAGAACCCCGGCAACCGCCGGGGTTTTCTCTTGCGTAGAAATCGACAAAGACATCAACAAAAGAAAAGCCCCGAACGAATCCGGGGCTTTCTGTTGTTGATGCAGTTCGCTTAGAAGTACAGGCGCCCCAGCAGTTGCAGCTGACGCGGACCATAGATCGTGCTGGAGGTCGACGTCGGTGTGTAGAACTGCGAGTACGGTGTGAAGCAGCCGCCCGTGTACAGGCTGGTCGGGCAGGTTGCGCTGCCATTCACAGGAGCCGCATAGGAGTACGCGCTGGTGTTCACAGCGAGGACGTTGCGATGGTTTGCAATGTTGAATGCTTCCGCCGCAAGCTCCAGACGCATACCCTCACGCCAGATCGGGAACACGCGAGACAGACGCATATCGGTGTTGTGCACTCCCGGACCGGAGAAACCGTTACGGCGTGCAATCACATCAGGCACGCGATAGCCCGTACCGGAGGTGACCATCGCGCCGCTGATACCACCATCGCCTGCAAGCTGCGAGGTGATGGAGCCGTTGATGAAGCCGGTCACCGGGAAGCCGCTCTGCGCCGTCACGCTTCCGGAGATCTGCCATCCATTTGCCGCATATGCCGCAAACTTGTTGGCAATGGGGAAGCTGGTCTGGTACAGCAGAGTGCCTACAAAGCGACCGCGCTGGTCGATGTCAGAGCGCGAGTACTCTGCGCCACGCCCCTGACGGTGGCCCTGTGCAAACGGAATGATGGGAGCATTCGTACCGTTGAACGTACCGTTCGGTGCGCCCGCCTGGCCCGCATCCATCGTGCGCGCCCAGGTGTAGTTCGCCAATACCTCAAGTCCGTGCGAGAAGGGCTTGCGCACCGAGAACACACCGGAGTGGTACCAGCTGTTTACATCGGAGAAGCCAGTCAGCACCGAGGTCGTGCTCGAGTACAGACGACGCGTGTAGTACGGGAAGCTGAACGTGCTGGTCTGACCGTTAGACCGCGTCAGCGAGTAGGTACGGTTCACAGCCGATGTCGGATCGACGTTCGTATCCACATACACCGGCAGACGCATACCACGGGTTCCCACGTAACCAATGGTCAGCGTGGCACGCCCCGGCAATTGCTGCTCCACGGTCAGATCAAAGGAGTGGGTATAGGGGTTCAGGAAGCTGGCACTCGCACCGCGAACACCGATTGCCGACGACGGCAGTCCCGGGTTCACAGGCGTGATCGAAGTACCTGTCACCTGATTCACGGGTGCCGGTCCGGGCGGCAGGAACGCGGGGATACCACCCTGCGGAGCATAGGAGGCATAAGCCCCTGCTGCGGGCTGCTGCAGGGCCATGTTTGGCTGTCCAGTCGGTGTACCGGGAGCCGGGCCACCGTAAGCTGCCACCGTAACCGTTGGCGTGGAGAACTGCTGCTGATAAACACCGTTCTCACGACGCAGCGTGTACCACAGCGAGTTCGAGGTCAGGCCGTAGAAGATGCCGTATCCACCGCGAACCACGGTCCCAGCCTGCGGGTTCCAGGAGAAGCCAAAACGCGGAGCAACCATGTGGGTGTCGGTGTTGATGGTCTGTGTTGCGGCCAATGCTACCGGATTCGCCGTGTTGGGGCGATCAGGCTGCGGCACCAGCTGCAGATCGTAACGCACACCCAGCGACAGAAGCAGCTTCGACGTAATCTTCCAGTCATCCTGCGCAAAGAAGTCGATGTTCTTGTTCCAGAAGTCGTCTGCACCGATACCGGTGATGGGATCAGCGGTCTGCGAGAACGAGTTGTAGTGGCGACCGCCGTTCACCTGGTAAACGTCCTGGATCCAGCTCGCGAAGTTGTACTCGGCGGTCGCATTGGCGTAGTTGAACTGGCCATTACCGCCAAACAGGTTTGCAATCTGTTCGTGGATCAGGTTCACATCCGCGCCGACCTTGGCAGTATGTTTGCCCATGGTCTTGGAGAAGATGTCCGTAATCTGCCAGCGGTGCTCATCCGGGAACGCACCACGCGGCAGCGCCGAAGTTTCGCCATAAGAGTACAGGTTGGTCAGGTTGTTGGCCGGGCCACCCGTGTTTGTCCCTGCTGTTTCCAGATCGCGCGACCACTGGAAGTGCACCACGTTTGCCGTATTGGCATTGATGGCGGTTTCAGCATTCGCAAACAGGAAGCGCTCGTGGAAATTGATCGCGCCATTCTGTGTGACGGAACCGTTCGTAACCGTCGGAGACGAGTTATAACCATTCGGCTGCTTCAGGTTCTCAAACAGGAACGATGCCGAAAGATGCGTCTTCGACGAAAGCTGGTAGTCCAGGCGCGGCAGGTAGATATCCTGCGTCGTGTTACGCCCGAATGTACCCAACAGCTTCGTATTGGCGAACGTCACTGACTGCTGGCACTGCGACAGGGTGATACCCGGAATCGTCGACGGATAGATGCTGTTTCCGCGCGTCAGATAGTTCGAGGTACGTCCATCGCAAAGGGCCGTCAGGTCACCGATACTCTGCGTCGCCGTGTTGTACGTCGACAGATAGGTGATGGGATTGACACGGCGATAGCCGTCATACACGGCATGGAAGAACAGCTTGTCCTTGATGATCGGACCACCGACGGAAACGCCAAACTGATGCTGCACCTTTACCGGCTGGGTATAGAGCTTGCTGAATTTGCTTACTGCATCCAGCGCGTTATAACCCGGTGTGCGGTAGTACTCGTACACATCACCGTGGAAGCTGTTGGTACCGCTCTTGGTGATGGCGTTGATGACGCCGCCGGCAGCTTGGCCGAATTCCGCCGAATAACCGGAAGAGGCAGCCTGAAATTCCTTGATCGCGTCGATCGGGAAGACATAGGGAGCGCCAATCGCACGGCCACGTGCTTCCGAGAAGAATGCCTGGTTATTGTTGGCGCCATCCACCAGGTTGCTGTTGTACAGACCGGAGATACCGCGGAAGCTCAGGAGGCCAGTATTACCGTCAGGAGCAACGTTCGGCGTCAGCAACACGAAGTTATCAAAGCGACGCCCGTTCACCGGAAGATTGGCAACCATCTGCTCTGAAACCGTCTGCGAAATGTCTACCTTGTCCGCGTCCAGCAACGTCTGCTCTGTGGTCACGGTCACGTCCGTGGAGACCGAAGCAGCGGGCAACGTCGCGTCAATGGTGTTGGTATTACCCACCACTACGGCGACATTCTTCTGATCCAGCTTGCCAAAACCAGAAGCGGTAATGATCACCTCGTACTGGCCGGGCTGCAGGAAGGTAGCAAGGTAGCGTCCTTCGCTGTCAGTGGCAAGATCGCGCTTCGCACCGGTACCGGTATTAATCACCGTTACGGTTGCACCCGGCACAACAGCTCCGGCACCATCGCGCACAATTCCTGAGATGTTACCCAGCGCGGCGGTCTGCGCAAATGCGGTTGCAGCGCTGAGGCTACAGGCGAGTACCGCCGTAGCCCAAAGCTTCGTTGTTCCCATGTTGTTCTTCAACTGGTGGCTCCTGAAAACTTCATGCAGATTTCCGCGGCATTAGAGGGTGGCCGCGGGTTCAAAAAACTTCGCCGTAACATCGGCGTTTTTCGCGCTTCGATCGAAGTATCTGTTTCCGTTCAATTAAGTCGAAAACGCAAATTAGAGTGATATTTCTACGGTCGGGCAGGTCTGCACCCTATGTCAAGCAAGAAAAATGAAAAGAAAGTAAACGGACGCAGGTTGTCGCAGGAAAACCCGTACATCTATGGCAGAATGTACGAATTTCCTGAAAATCATAGACTTGCGGGCAGTTTCAATCGCGTCGATTAGTGCAGCTTGTCCGGGATCACGGCGTGTTGCAAAAGCAGTTCAAAGGGGACAATGCGCAGTGTGTTTTCGTGCGTAGCTTCCAGCACCACGGGGCACGCTGCACCCGCCTCAAACACCTGTAGCCAACGCGCCGCGCACACACACCAGCGATCACCCGGCTTCAGCCCCGGAAAGCCGTACTGCGGCATCGGCGTCATCAGGTCGTTGCCCAGGTGTTTCGATACAGCCAGGAACTCCTCCGTGACCACGCAGCACACCGTGTGCACACCCACGTCATCCGGCCCGGTGTCGCAACATCCATCGCGGTAGAAGCCGGTCATGGGATCACAGCCACATGTCTGCATTGGCTGACCCAATACGTTCTTCGATTCCGCTTTGACGGGTTCTACAAATGACATGCGACACTCCTTCTTCCAGTATAGGAGCGAGACAGAGCCGCCGCACACCCGGTACAACTGTGAGCATGTTTCTGCGACGCTTCTTTCTCGCCGTTCTCGTTCTTACTGCAGTCTCGCTTCCGGCACAGCAACCGGCCGTCTCGCACAAAGAAGCGATGCGCCGCGTGGAAGCAGGCATCACCGCGCTGCAGCGCTGGTATGTGCAACGCACGGGCTTGTATCGGACCACCGGATGGTGGAACTCCGCCAACGCCATCACCGTGCTGGTGGACGCCATGCACGCGGGCCTGCCTCACACCAACGAAGCCCTCGTAAGCAACACCTTCACGCAGGCGCAGATCGTTGTCCCCAGGTCCGAACAAACCGGTGAACTTACAAAGATGAGCGGCAATCCCGGTTTCCTGAACGAGTTCTACGACGACGAGGGCTGGTGGGCCCTGGCATGGATCGACGCCTACGACCTCACATCGAAGCCGCAGTACCTTTCCATGGCGCAGTCCATCTTTCGCGACATGCAGACCGGATGGGATGACACCTGCGGCGGCGGCATCTGGTGGAGCAAGAAGCGCCATTACAAGAACGCCATCGCCAACGAACTTTTCTTTGACGTTAGCGCATCGCTTGCACGCCGCGGCACACACACGGACCGTGCCGAAGCACTGGCATGGGCAAAGAAGGAATGGGCATGGTTCCAATCCTCCGGCATGATCAACGCCGACCATCTCGTAAACGACGGCCTTGACATCAACAAGTCCGAAGGCACCTGCCGCAACAACAAACGCAACGTATGGACCTATAACCAGGGCGTCGTGCTCGGCGCATTAGCCGAATACTCGCGCGCCACGCATGACGCAAAAGCATTGGACGATGCACGCGTTCTCGCCGATGCCGGACTCACCCATCTCACCGACAGCAACGGCATCCTGCATGACACCTGCGAACCGAAATGCGGTTCCGATGCGAACCAGTTCAAAGGTATCTTCGTGCGCAATCTGCGCATTCTCGATCACGACCTGCATGAACCCCGCTATCGCGCCTTCTTCGCCACAAATGCTGCCAGCATCTGGGAACACGCGCGCACAGGCAAGGATCAGCTAGGCGTGGTGTGGAGCGGGCTTCCCGCAGAGATCAATGCAGGCACACAGGTCTCCGCACTGGACGCGCTCGTAGCAGCCGCAAGCGACCATTAAAGCATCCGTCAGAACACCCAGTAACAACGCGCATCAGAACGCCCAGTAACAACGCCCGTCATTCTGAGGAGCAAAGCGACGAAGAATCCCAACGACGTATCCCAACCGATACATCCACAAGCTTTCTCGCAAAAAAGCCGGATGCTGCATTGCCAGTGTGAAATCCTTTGAGATTCTTCGCGTCGCTCAGAATGACAAACAAAAGAAAGCGGCCACCAAAGTGACCGCTTCATTCTTACTGCGAGAGAGCTATTTCGCGTTCATCGCAAGCTGCTGCTGATACTCCTCGTACGGCCCCTTGTGATCGGTAACCTGTCCATGCTCGAAGTGCCAGATACGTGTGCCCACTTCCTCAATCAGGTCCTGATCGTGCGTCACCAGCAGCACGGTGCCTTCATACTTCTGCAGCGACTGGTTCAGCGCATTGATGCTTTCCAGATCAAGATGGTTCGTCGGTTCGTCCAGGATAAGGATGTTCGGCTTCTGCATCATCAACTTGCAGAACAGTAGACGTGCAGCCTCTCCACCGGAGAGCGCCTCGGTCTTCTTAAGACCTTCTTCACCGCGGAACAACATCTGACCCAGGATGCCGCGAATCTCTTCCGTCGACTTCTTCGGATCAAAGCCGTGCAGCCACTCTGAAACCGTGGTTCCGTGCTGAATCGCAGCCTTGTGGTCCTGCGCAAAATAACCAATCTGCGCCTCATGGCCCCACTTCACTTCACCCGCGGAGCGCGGAAAGTCATTGTCCTGCAGGTCCGGCATGCCCGAGAGCAACGACTTCAGCAGCGTCGTCTTGCCCGTACCGTTACGACCCATCAGAATGACCTTCTCGCCACGCATCAACTGCGACGTGAAAGGCTTGAACACAGGCCCATGCGTTCCATCGGGAGCAGGCGTGTCATAGGTGTGCGTAACGTTCTCCACTTCGAGGACGTGCTTGCCGCTGGGACGCAAAAGATCAAAGCGGATGAACGGGCGCTGAATGTTGGAACGCGCCAGCTCTGTCGTGGCCAGACGCTCCACTTCCTTCTTACGGCTGTTCACCTGCGACGAACGCGTACCGGCACTGAATCGCGCAATGAAGTCATTCAACTGCTCAATCTTCTTTTCGCGCTCTTCATTCTGCGATTCGATGCGTGTGCGGACGCTGACCTTCTGCATCACCATGTCGTCATAGCCACCGTTGTAGGTGATGATCGTCTGGTAATCGATGTCGGCGATGTGCGTGCAGACCGCATTCAGAAAATGGCGATCATGCGAGATCGTAATCAGCGTGCCGCGATACGCCAGCAGGAAGTCCTGCAGCCAGTGCACCGACTCAAGATCGAGATAGTTCGTCGGTTCGTCCAGCAGCAGCGCATCCGGCTCACCGAACAGCGCCTGCGCCAGCAGCACACGCACCTTCTGGCCGCCCTGCAACTCGCTCATCTTGCGCTCGTGAATCTCGTCGGGGATGTCGAGGCCCTGCAGAAGGATGGCCGCATCGGCCTCGGCTTCATAGCCATTCTCATCGCCCACAACGCCTTCCAGCTCGCCAAGACGAATGCCGTCATCGTCGGTCAGCTCGGCTTTGTTGTACAGCGTCTCGCGCTCTTCCAGAGCGGCCCACAGCGGCGCATTGCCCATGATGACGGTATCGATCACGCGATAGGCGTCAAAGGCATACTGGTCCTGCTTCAGGACGCCCAACTTGCGCGGCCGCACGATGGTGCCCTTCTGTGCTTCCAGCTCGCCGGTAAGGACCTTCATGAAGGTCGACTTACCCGCGCCATTCGGACCGGTCAGACCGTAACGACGGCCCGCAATAAATTGTGTCGATACGTCCTCAAACAGAATCTTCGAGCCGTACCGCATCGTGACATTCGAGACAGAGATCATCACTTCAATTCTCTCATGCAGCGAATATCAAGCGAAACAGCTTATCGCGTTGCACTAAAGACGGTGCTACTACCCAGAAAGAATTGCCGACATTCCACATTCGGACGTCGGCAACCAAAAGATCCGGTCCAGCCAGCCACAACACGTGCAAAGCACGTCGAGGACAGTACGAAGTACTACCAGGCGCTCTTCACCACACCGCCATCCACACGCACTGGCGAACCATTTGTTCCGCTTGCCTGCTCGCTGCAAAGGTAGACAGCCATCGCGGCCACTTCTTCCACCTTGGCCAGTCGCTTGTTCAGGCTCGATGGGCGTTCCGTGGCAATAAACTGCTTCTCCACTTCCTCAACAGTGATGCCTTTTTCCTTCGCGATCTTTTCCATCATCGCGGTAACGCCTTCGCTCTCAGTCGGCCCCGGCAACAGGCTGTTTACCGTAACGCCGCTCGCTGGAATCGTCTCCGCAATGCCACGCGCCAGTGCAATCTGCGCGGCCTTTGTCACGCCGTAGTGCACCATCTCCGGCGGAATCTGGACACCACTTTCGCTGGAGACAAACAACACGCGTCCCCACTTACGCTCCAGCATCCCGGGCAGATACTGACGCGTAATGCGCACACCACTCAACACGTTCGTGTCCAGAAAACGCATCCACTCTGCATCATCAATCTCAAGGAACGGCTTCAGCTCAAAGATGCCCAGGTTATTTACCAGCACATCCACCTGAGGCAGCGCTTTGAACAATGCCGGCGCGCCTTCCGCCGTGCTCAGGTCCGCAGCAATGCCATGGACATCGCCAGAAACCTGCTTCAGCGCAGCGTCTACGCGTTCCTGCGTGCGTCCGTTAATCCAGACAGTCGCACCTTCCGCCGCAAGCCCTTTCGCAATCGCCAGCCCAATGCCCGCAGTCGATCCCGTTACAAGTGCACGCTTTCCCTTGAGTCCCAGATCCATGTCCTGTCCCCTCTTCGAGTCGTTAGATGGAGCCGACAAGCCCAAGGGTGCGTGGAAGACTACCGCACACGCTCGCTCAAGCGGTCCACAAGCGTTGTCACTGCACCGTTATCAATCACGACAGCAGCACGTTGCACGCCCTCAGCCAGATTCTGTACGACATCCGCCACCTGCAGCACAGCCGCCGCATTCAGCAACACAATATCCCGTCGCGGCCCTGTCTCTCCTGCAAAGATGCTGCGCAGAATCGCGGCATTCTCTGCCGCATCGCCACCGGCCAAAGGATCGTCTGTAGCCTGCAATCCCGCACTCTCCGGTGTCACTGTGTAACGGCGTATGCTGCTCCCCTTCACCTCTGTGACGATGCTCTCTCCGGAGAGCGACAACTCATCCAGACCACCCGCGCCATGCACCACCAGCGCATGATGCATGTGGCCGCTATGGGCCAGCGCATGGGCCACGTGATCCACCGCCTCGGCAGAGTACACACCCAGCACCTGACGCTTTGCTCCCGCCGGATTGGTCATCGGTCCCAGCAGGTTGAATACCGTTCGGAACGGTAACGCCCGTCGCACCGGTGCGACGATTTTCATAGCCGGATGCATCCTCGGCGCCAGTAGAAAAGCGAAACCATGCGCGTGCAACGCAGCCGTTGCCGACTCCGCCGTATGCTCTGTTTCAATGCCCAGCGCATGCAACACATCCGCGGACCCGCTGCGCGACGTAATGGCACGATTGCCATGTTTTGCAACGGTCACTCCCGCCGCCGCAGCCACCAGTGCCACCGCCGTGGAGATATTGAACGTTCCCGATCCATCACCGCCTGTACCGCACGTATCGACAGTGTTTTCGCGCTCTTCGTCACTCAGGGGCAACGTCGTTGCAGCACGTCGCATCGCCGCGTTGAAACCCGCCAACTCCTCTGCCGACTCGCCACGACGATGCAACGCCGTCAACAGAGCAGCCATCTCGCTCTCGTCAAACGCGCCGTTCAAAAGAGCGGTCAATAACTGTTCTGCGCCGTCAAAACGCAGCGTCTCGCCGTGGTGGACTACAGACTGAAAGAGATCGGTGGAAGCCATGCATCTCCATGGTCGCAGATGCGCGATGTAATCCGATAACCGAACACACGTGCGATATCCATTTACGTGTTTCATCGCGCTCCGCTACCATGAGCCGTGTTGAACCAAGAGCGCTTTGTCCCCGGACAAAACGCCGCTCCGGAGTTGTTCTGAACGATGAAGATTCACGAGTACCAGGCGAAAGAGATCCTGCGGAAATACGGCGTCCCCGTCCCCGAAGGCGAAATGGTCACCACGCTGGAAGAGGCCGACCGCGCAGCCAAGGGCCTGTTTGACGCGGGCAACCCCGTCGTTGTGGTCAAGGCGCAGATTCACGCAGGCGGTCGCGGCAAGGGCGGCGGCGTGAAGGTCACCAAGAACATCGACGCAGCCAACGAGGCGTCCAAGGCCATCCTCGGTATGCAGCTCATCACGCACCAGACCGGCCCCCAGGGCCAGAAGGTGCAGCGCCTGCTCATCGAACAGGGTTCCGCTATCGACCGCGAACTCTATCTCGGCGTCACGCTGGATCGCGGCAACGGCAAGCTCACCTTCATGGCATCGCGTGAAGGCGGCATGGAGATTGAAGAAGTCGCGCACGAGAATCCGGACGCCATCTACAAGGAAGCCATCGAGCCCGCGCTCGGCCTCCAACCCTGGCAGGCACGCAATCTCGCATTCAAGCTCGGCCTCGAAGGCTCGCAGATCAACCAGGCCGTCAGCTTCATGATGGGTCTGTACAAGGCCTACGTGGAAACGGATTGCTCGCTGCTTGAGATCAACCCGTTCGTCACCACCAAGGACGGCAAGCTGCTCGCGCTCGATTGCAAGATCAACTTCGACGACAATGCGATGTTCCGTCACAAGGACCTGAAGGAACTCCGCGACATCAGCGAAGAAGACCCGCTTGAAGTGGAAGCCAGCAAGGACTCGCTGAACTACATCCGCCTCGACGGCTCCATTGCCTGCATGGTGAACGGCGCTGGTCTCGCGATGGCGACGATGGACATCATCCAGTACAGCGGCGGCTCGCCTGCCAACTTCCTCGACGTAGGTGGCGGCGCAAACCAGCAGCAGATTGAAGCAGCCTTCGCCATCCTGCTCGCCGACCCGAACGTGAAGGCGATCTTCATCAACATCTTCGGCGGCATCCTGCGCGTGGACGTACTGGCAACCGCAGTCGTCGCAGCAGCGCGCAATCTGAATGTCACGCTTCCTCTCATCCTTCGTCTCGAAGGCACCAACGTCGAAGAAGGCCGCAAAATCCTTGCGGAGTCCGGCCTGAAGTATGCGGTAGGAGCGACGATGGCAGAAGCTGCAAAGCTGGCCGTGGAGGCAGCTCAGGGAACAGGGAACAGGGAACAGGGAACAGTGTGATTGGCGAATCCTATCGGGATCTCATCGTTTGGCAGAGAGCAGTCCAACTGAGCGTTGCTCTCTACAAGCTGACGGCGACATTTCCGAGGGAAGAGCTTTACGGCTTAACGAGCCAACTCCGGCGTGCCGGGGTGTCAGTAGCAAGCAATATCGCAGAAGGTTACGGTCGCAGGTCAACGGGAGAGTACAAGCAATTTCTCGGCATGGCTCGCGGGTCCAATATGGAAGTTCAAACGCAGTTGGTGATTGCAGGAGAGTTAGGTTTCGGAGACCCAGTGAAGTTCAAGGAATCAGAGTCACTCTCGCACGAAGTCGGAAAAATGCTCGTAGCGATGATGAACAAGATTTAGCCTCGAACCCTGTTCCCTGTTCCCTGTTCCCTGTTCCCTCTGCTGAGGAGAACGAAGATGGCAGTTCTGGTAAACAACGAAACCCGCCTCATTGTGCAGGGCATCACCGGCCGCGAAGGCACTTATCACGCCAAGGGCTGCCAGGAGTACGGCACCAAGGTTGTCGGCGGCGTAACCCCCGGTAAGGGCGGCACCACGCATGAAGGCTGGCCCGTATTCAACACGGTGGAAGAAGCCGTGAAGGCAACCGGCGCAAACGCCACCATGATCTTCGTTCCGCCTCCGTTTGCGGCGGACGGCATCATGGAAGCCGTTGCCGCGGAGATCCCGCTGGTCGTCTGCATCACCGAAGGTATCCCAGTGCTGGACATGGTGAAGGCGTGGACCGTCGTGCAGGATTCCAGGTCCATCCTGATTGGGCCCAACTGCCCCGGCGTCATCTCGCCTGGCATGGCCAAGATCGGCATCATGCCCGGTCGCATTCACAAGCAGGGCCACGTCGGCATCGTCTCCCGTTCTGGAACGCTCACCTATGAGGCCGTCCATCAGCTCACGCAGCGCGGCATCGGCCAGTCCACCGCCATCGGCATCGGCGGCGACCCCATCATCGGCACCAAACACATTGACGCCATCAAGATGCTCAACGACGACCCCGACACCGAGGCCATCGTCATGATCGGCGAAATCGGCGGCACCAACGAAGAGCTGGCAGCCGAGTACATCAAGGCGCACGTGAAGAAGCCCGTCGTCGGCTTCATCGCAGGTCAGACAGCGCCTCCGGGACGCCGCATGGGCCACGCCGGAGCCATCATCAGTGGCGGTGAAGGCACAGCCGAAAGCAAGATGGAAGCCATGACTGCCGCCGGGATCCACGTGGTGAAATCGCCCGCCGACATTGGAGAAACCATGGCGCGGGTACTCGGAAAGTAAACCTTCCTAACCATCAGCCTCTCAGGGGACGCCACACGGCGTCCCCTGTTGTCTTTCCCGGTCCCTCTTTCACCGCCTCAAAGAACCGTGTTACCCGGAGAAACCCTTTAAATCCCTGAAAAGACGCCACAGCCATCTTTTGCATCCATCTTGAGTAGCAGGGTTGCTTGACGGAGCTTCGTTGCCTTGGAGAAGCAGCAATGGAAAGGCCGGGACGACGAAGGGACGTGGAGAAAACACCGCAAAACATTGCGGATGACCTTTTGTCGCATGTAACCGTTGCGGTCTTTGCAATAGATGCGCAAGGCATCTGCACCCACGTGAATCCGGCCGCCGCCAGGATGTTCGGCTATGAAGTTTCCGAACTCCTGGGTGCAGACATCCACGCCCTTCTGCACGCCCGTCACGCAGACGGAAGCGTCTACGACCGCAACTCCTGCCCCTTCCTTCAATCCGCCACCACAGGCGAAAAGATTCGCAACGTGAACGAGGTCTTGTGGTCCCGCTCAGGCAAGCCCATCCATGTGTTTGGGTCTTCCGTCCCGCTGCCCAACGGCAAAGGAACAGTGGTCACGATTCAGGACGGCACCTCGCTACACCACCTGCAGGAACGTCTGGAGCACGCCCAGTACGAGCAGACGGAAGCGCTGCGCCAACGCGACGCCGCGGCCCGCATCGAACGCGACCTTGCCAGGGAAAAGGAACTGCATCAGCGAGAAATCGCCGTAGCAACCGAACGCGCCGCCACACAGCAGCTCCGGGCGCAGCAACGCGCCGCCGAGGATCGTCTTCTGGAATCGGAGAAACTGGCCGCGGTAGGACGTCTCGCAGCCTCCATCTCCCACGAGATCAACAACCCTCTCGAAGCCGTCACCAACCTGCTTTATATCGTGCGGCATGACACATCCCTCTCCAGCGAATCGGACGAATACCTGCGCCAGGCGGAAGAAGAACTGGCGCGTGTTACGCAGATCGTGTCGCAGACACTGCGTTTCCAGCGCGCCGGTACCATACCAACGGAAGTCGTCCCGGAAGCATTAATTGACTCCGTACTGTCGCTGCATCAGGGGCGGCTCCATCATCGCCGCATCCAGATTCATCGCAGGCACCGTCCATCCACGGCGTTCCGTTGCGCGGAAGGCGACGTGCGCCAGATCCTTAACAATCTGGTGGGCAACGCCATCGATGCCATGAGTCAGGAAGGCGGCACACTGACGCTGCGGACCGCCCCCGCCCGCGATCGGCACACCGGCCAATCCGGCATCCGCATCCTCGTCTCAGATACCGGACACGGCATGCCGCGCCATACCTCCGCTCACATCTTCGAGCCCTTCTACACCACCAAGGGTGCCAGGGGCTCGGGTCTGGGTCTATGGATTTCCAGCACGCTGGCCATCCGCATGGGCGGTCGTATCTCCATGCGTTCCCGGACAGGCGGCGGAAGCCACGGCGGCACCACATTTTCCGTCTTCATCCCGGATGCTGTCGTCATAGAACAGCAATCCTCTGAAGACGAACGGATAGCGCGAGCCGCCTGAATCCACAAAAAACGGTACAATTGTAGGGTTGAGATCACAACTCACCTAGGGAGCACCATGTCGCAGCGCACGTTTTCCATCGTCAAGCCGGACGCCGTCCGCAAGGGTCACACCGGAGCCATTCTCGCCAAGATTGAAGAGGCTGGTTTCAAGATCGTCTCCATCAAGAAGATGTCGCTGACCGACGAGCAGGCGCAGGGCTTCTATCACGTTCACAGCGAGCGCCCCTTCTTCAAGGACCTGACAAAGTTCATGTCCTCCGGTCCCATCTTCCCCATGGTTCTGGAGAAGGACAACGCGATTGCTGACCTGCGCAAGCTGATGGGCGCCACCAACCCGGCCAACGCTGAAGAAGGCACCATCCGCAAGCAGTTCGCCGCATCCATCGAAGAGAACGCGATCCACGGCTCCGATGCCGAGGACACCGCAGCTTTTGAGATCGGCTACTTCTTCGCCGGTTACGAAGTGAAGTAGTTCCGCTTTTGCAGTACAGAACAGTACAAACACTGAGGCCGCTCCCACCTGGAAGCGGCCTCGGTATTTGTACTGGCAACAGGCTTACGGTGCCTGCTTTCGAGCCTCGCGTGCCATTTGATCGGCCTGCTCTTTCGCTCTTCGAGCAGCATCGCGCGACAACTGTTCCGCCTGCCTCTGCTTCTCACGCGCTTCCTTCATTTTTTCGCGCGCCTGCTCCATCTCCCGGCGCGCATGGTCCTTCTGTTCCCGGGTCAGGTCCTTTGCATCCTCCAGCGACTTCTGGCTGGCCGCAAGCGCATCTTCCGCCTGCTTCAACGCGTTCGCCGTAATCGCGTTCACATCCGGCATCTGAATAGTGAGGGTATCCGGTGGTGTGGGTGGCATGGGAGGAACCGGCACACCCGACAGCTTCTGCGGCGCAGCCGGCGGCTTCAAACCACCACCCGCCGTATTGCGGCTTACGTTAATGTCACCGTGCGAGGTGTTGATCCGCACCTGAGGCCCACCACCGTTCACCGTACCGGTCAGGATGCCTTTGCCCGGCGAATTCGTGGAATCGAACTCGCTGTTCACATCGCCATCGCTGGTCTCTGCCTGCAGATTGAACTTGCCCTTGTCCGGCAGCGTCAGCGTCACGGAGCCATTCTGGTTGTCGATGGTAATTAAGCCAACCGGCAGCGCCGCATCCACCTTCACGTCACCGTGATTGTTCACTACCTTCAGTTCGCCGGAGACCTTATCCAGCGTCACGTTGCGACTGCGGGTCTGCACCAGCGCAGGTCCCACCACCTGGTCCGCCTCAATGTCATCGCGATCGATGGAGAAACTGCCGTACAGCCGCGAGAAACTCAGATCGGTGCGGCTGCTGTTGTAGGCCACCCGTCCGCTCACACGCTGCACATTCGCTCCGCCAAAGAAGTCGCCATGAATCGTCGCGCTTCCCGTAATGTCGGTCAACGTCACTTCGTTGCCGGTGCCGTCCACCGTCGTATCACCCGCAACGCTGCGGATATTCACGTCGTGATGGCGATTGTTGCCGTGCACCTGCACCGGGCCGGTGATGGCTGCCACTTCCACATCGCCGTTGTCCGCTGTCACCACCAGCGGCGCCTTCATATTCGTCACATGAACGTCACCGCGTGTGCTGTTCAGCAGCAGACGGGTTGTGGGAGGCACTAGCAGCGTCACATCGGCTGTACCGCCCTGCACCGTGGGAACACGCAGCGTCAGGTTGTCATCCGCACCTTCAAACACCGGCGAAAGATCACGCATACGGTCCGTCGCCGCATTATCTGAATTTGTGTATACCGACTTGTGCACCGACAGGTGAATCTGCCCATCATCGCTCGTTCCCGCCACGGAGAGATCGCCGCGCGGATTCACGATGGATAACGACCCACCCGACCGGATCGTCCGCAGGATTGGAGCGGCATCTTCCTCGTGCTTCTGGCCGAAGAAATGTTCCATCCCTTCGCCCTTGAAGCCAAAGAACTGCATACCGTTGTTGTCCGCGCGCCATTGCAGCGTATGCGTTGCCAGGCCAATGCAGGCCAGCACCACCAGCACGAAGATCACGCCGCCGCCAATGCTGTAACGCATCGGCGGTGCATCCGCGGGAGCCATGGCACGATCAATGCCCCACTCCACCAGCCGCAACACGCCCACCGCAATGAACAGCAGCGGCCACCAGTGCGCGTACCAGTTGAAGAAACCAATCGTGGAAAGTTTGCCCGAGTGGATCAGGAAGAAGATCACACCAATCGTGATCAGCAGAATCGGTCCAATCAGCGAAGTCCGCCGATGGCCGCGCCAGTACATCTTTATCTGGTCGCGCTGCACGCGGGTCTGCATCTTCCATGCCGCCGCGGCAGCTTTCTGCTGTGCCCGGCCCTGGCGATCGGCCATCCGCTGCTGATCGCGATAGAACCGCTGTTGCGCCTTCTGCCAGCGCGGATCATAACGCGGGTCGCGGCTGGGGTCATAGCGCGGATCGTTGACGTTGGTGGGGTCGAACGGTGCGTTCGGATCTCCACTCGGAGGATAGGGAGGCTGGTTTGGAGGTGTCGTGCTCATGGCTCTTTACCGTCCTTCCTCGCCGTTGTCGGCGTTCAGATCGTTCTCTGGCCGCGTGTACTTCGGCACAAATGAAACAGGCTCATCCTTGGATGCAACCGGCTCCTCGGGCACAACCGGGCCCGGCTGTCCGGGATAACCCGGATATCCCGGATACATCGGCTGGCTCGCGGCCATCTTGCTCTGTGCCACACGTTCCGCCAGCATCAGCGCGCCGATGGCAATCAGCAGGATCGGCCAGGAATTACCCCACGAGATCGCGTGGACTCCCTGCAGCAGCGTCAACAGACCCACCACAAAGAGGATCGTTGCGCCGCGGTACGCTCCCGCACTGCCCCAATCCAGCATGGGGCTGCCTTCGGGATAAACCGCCCGTAATGCCATGCGGCGGCGAATGTACAGGAATACACCGAGCGCCATCACAAACAGTCCGCCCATGGCCTCGCCCTCAAGGAAGGCAAAGGGATGCAGCGTGGATATCAGCGCCAGGACACCCAGACCAATGAGCCAGAACGCACCGGCAGGAATCTGCTTCGCCGGAGGTACAGGAGGCATCGGCGGCACAGGAGGCATGCCATAAGCCGGCGGCGGCACAGGAGGCACACCATACGCGGCTGGATCATACGGCGGCGCATAGCCCGCAGGCGGAGGTGCATAACCCGCTGGCGGAGGTGCGTAGCCTGCTGGCGGCACCGGCGTGGTGTTTTGCGAATACACGTTCCCCGCGGGATCCACCTGATAGCTGCTCGTGTTTCCGGCAGCATCGGTACGCGAGTAATAGCTGGCTCCCGTCGCCGCGTCATAGCGCGCCTCTTCCATCGCCGGTGCAGCGCCGGGCATGCGGCCCACCGTCTGCGACCACGTGCGATTCAAGTCCGGATGCGATTGTGGCTGGAAGCCAAAGCGCTCGCCAATGTTGTTCAGGCCAAACGGATCGGGCAGTGGGCTTCCATCGCGGCGCGCAAGCGCCGTCTGGTAGGCCTCAAAAGCCATGTAGATCACCCAGCCCGCCACAAAAATCCCGAAGATGTCGGCGACATGGCTGCTCAGAGAAACAAAAACAGCGAAGATTGCCAGGTGCGCCAATCCCTTGGCAAACTGGCCGTTGTACATCGCGCCTACGCCGGGGATAAAGCCCAGCAGACCCGCCAGCAGAGGGTTGGGAATATGCGTTCCCGGCGGTGGAGGATAAGCATAGGGTGGTGGCGGAGGCGGAGGAACTGCCCCTGCCGGGTCATAGTTCGTGCCGTGCGTACCCATCTGCGGATCGTAACCCGCGGAAGCACCCGGCGCAGTGTAACCCTGCTGATCGCTGTTGTCCTGGATGCTCATGCTTGCTCTCCTTTTCCGCGATGATCCACTGCGGAAGTCTCTCTGCTGCTCTGCACTTCCTGGAAGTGCGGTTGGCGCCAATCGCCGTGCAGTTCGTGCCTGGGAAAGGGCGAACTGCTGCGAGGCTGTCCAGAGGGTACGGGACGTTGTTCCGAATCGTCCTTCTTCTCCGGCTGGTTGTTGGTAATGCCGCGTTGCGTCCCGCTGTCGGTATCGCGCTGCATCTCCCGCACACGCGATTCCAGTTCGTACACCACGCGAAGGTTGTCGTAATACCGCACCACCTGGCTGTTCATGCTCCAGAAGCTGCGGCGAAGACTTGAGGGCTTCAGATCGCTGGCACGCAGTGCGCCAACGTGAACACCAAACAGATTCAACGTCAGCGCAATGGAGAAGAACGCCATCGCCGCCGTCATGGCAAAGCGCGGCTGCATCACCGTATGCACCATGCGCGCCCATGCCGTCTTCGGCTCTGGTGCGCGGAAGGGCAGAACCTTTGCGCCCTGGCTATGCCCGAACAAGGAACCGGAATGCGCCACCTGCGCCGCCATGGCGCTGGCCAGGCCTTCATTACCGCTGGTCCGCATCAGGATGCGCGCCACCATGTTCGCTGGCGGAACCGGGTCCTCCTCCTTCAGCATGTCCATCCATGCGTTGCCCTTGCGAATCTCTTCGTAGAGCTTTTCACAGGACGGGCATTCGGCCAGGTGCAGGCGGAAATGCGTATCGTCTTCGGCCAGCAGAACGCCGTCCGCGGCGTCCAGCAGCATGGTCTCGCACTGCGTGCAGGTGAGCCGGCTCATGCGCTTCTTTCCTCCCTCTGTCGAATTTGTCTTCTCATCGCTCACCTACATCACCTTCCTCTCTGTGCGTCCCAGCATCCGCGCCAACTCGGCGCGACCCCGGCTTATTCGGCTCTTTACGGTGCCCTCCGGCACACGCAGAACCGCGGCAATCTCTCGGTAATCCATGTCCTGCAGATCACGCAGGATCACAGCCTCGCGCAACTCCGGCGAAAGCTGTTTCAGCGCATGCTGGATGCGAACCCGCATCTCCTGTCGCGCCACCTGCTCCATCTGGTTCGGCCGTGTGTCGGCCAGGCGTTCCGCCATGGTGGGGCCGTCTTCGTCGTGCAGGTTTTCATCCAGCGAATCCGTCGCGCGGTCCAGCCGCGTGCGGCGAAAGTGGTCCACCAGCATGTTGCGTGTCAACGTGGTCAGCCACGTCGTGAACGCGCCCTTTTCCGGATCAAACCCAGGCAGATTCTTGTAGACCTTCAGGAACACATCCTGCGTCAGGTCTTCCGCATCCGTGGGCGATCCCGTAAAGCGATAGCAAATGCCGTACACCCGGCGATGCTGCGCGACGACCAGTTGCTGCCACGCGGACGAATCGCCGCGCAGGCACGCATACACCAGCCGGTGCAGCGCTTGCAGCTCCTGCGCCTTTGCCGCGTCCATTACGGGCGCAGAAGGCGCAGCCGCATTCCACGGTTCCAGATTCCGACTTTCCTCTGGTGAACGCTGCAAATTCTGTCCCTCTGCCAGTTGCGACAGTGTACCGTGCGCATCGCCCGTTGCCGATGCCTCAAGCGGCACATCCGTCAACGCGCCGCGACGGTCGCGGATCACCGGCAGGTCCTGCCCGCGCAAACTCAAAATGTTCGCCTCCGCAACCTTCTTCCCGCGGCGCGGCGTCTTCTGCTCCTCAACCGCGGCTGCCGGAGCCTCAACCACCGCAGGCCGCGGCGGCAGAACCTTTGCAGAACGGGGTGCGGCTGGCATCTTCCAGCCCGTCATCCCGGGGAACATCGGCGTCATCGCAATGGACAGCGTACCCATGAAATGCAGTACGCAAGAGATTGCGATTCAGTTCCACACGGAAGCATTCTTTTTCACAGGCAAATGTGCCTCTGGCACAAAAGTGGGACGAACGCCGAAGCATCCGTCCCATCCCTTGCTAAATCCCCTGTTTCTTTGGATTTCGGACTGATTTAGTTCTGCTTCTCAGCCTTCGTCACACGCCAGACTGTATTCGCCCCATCTTCGACAACGATGATGGAGTTATCCTTCGCAATCGTGATGCCCACCGGCCGCCCCCAGACCTTGCCATCCGGCGTGGTAAAGCCAGTCAGAAAGTCCTCGTATTCGCCCAGTGCCTTGCCGTTTTTCACCGGGATACGGGCCACTTCATACCCTGTGCGTTCCTTGCGATTCCAGGAACCATGTTCCGCGGCGAAGATGTCGCCCTTCGTCACACCCGGCAGCCCTTTCCCCTCATAAAACGTCATCTGCAGCGAGCCGTTATGCGGCTGCATCAACACGTCCGGCGTAATCACCTTTGCCTGCAATTCCGGATGTTTCCCGGCATGGCGAGGATCCTGCTTGCCACCCATGTACCACCACGGCCAGCCGTAGAATCCGCCCTCCTGCACATGCGTGATGTAGTCCGGCACCAGGTGGTTCCCCAGCAGATCGCGCTCATTCACGCTGCACCACAGTTCACCCGTCTCCGGCTGAATCGCCTCGCCTACGCAGTTGCGAATGCCATAGGCAAACACCTTCACAAACGTGCCATCTGGCTTGTACTCCAGCACATCCGCGCGATTTTTCTCCGTCGCATGCGTATCCGGGTCATCCACATTCGACCCCGACCCGACGGACACAAACATCCGCTGGCCATCCTTGGAAAACACCACATCGCGCGTCCAGTGCCCACCACCCGCCGGAATGCCGCTGACCACCGTCTCCGCCGCGCCCGTGGCCTTCATGTCGCCGCTCTTATACGGGAAACGCACCACGGAATCCGTATTCCCCACATAGACATACTGCGGGTTATCCGCGGGCCAGAAGTTGATGCCAAACGGCTTGTTCAATCCCGTCGCAAACACCTCGCGCTGCGCCGCCCGGCCATTCGCACCAACACCACGCAGCACAATCACCGACCCCGTGCCCGAATCCGCCAGGAACAGATCGCCATTCGGAGCCGTCCGGATCAGTCTCGGTATCTTGAATCCGCCCTCGGCATACAGCTCCACGCGATACCCCGGTTTCGCAACCGGAACCGCTCCATTACGCGGCACCAGTTGCGGCCCATTCGCCACCGTCTCATCGGGATGCGGCGCGGGCAAATCGGCCAGCGTAATGTGAATGCGATTGCCGGGCTTTTCATCCACGGCATTTTCAAAGGCATCCTGCCCCGTCTTCACCTGCGCGGCAAGTGTCGAGGCGAACAGAATTGCAGAACAAAAAACGGCGGCGCGACGGAAGTTGTCCATGCCCCATGAAATGCCCTGCGCACGCATTTTGCAACTGCAATCGAACGCCATGAATCAGCCGCTCTCACGTTGCCACATCGACACGCTGAGCCAGCTTCACCATGTGCACAATCGGAAGGCGGCTTCCGTTCGGCAGAGGCACCTCAACGCGTTCCCGTTCCTGGTATCCCTTCAGCGCATACAGCGCCACACCGGTCAGGGTCGATCCCATCTCAAACCGCTGAAACCCGGCCTCATGCGCCGCATTTTCACAGTGCTCCAGGATCAGGGAACCCAAACCCTGCCGCGCCCATTCCGGATGAATAAAAATCGCGCGAATCTTCGCTGCATCCACTGCCGGATCAAGCACCTCTGGAACTCTTCCCGGCCCGTGATCGCTTCCAAACAGCGTCCTGCGAAAACTCCACCCACCACACCCGGCAATCACCTCCGGCTGCTCTGCCGGACACGCTACAAAGTACGTTTCATCCTGAATCAGTTGCGTATCCACGCCGAACACATGGCCCAGCGCACCATCCCTCTGCTCTGCCGTGTACTCGTTCGTTTGCAACTGCCGCACCGAAGCCTCAATCAGCCGATGCAGCGCAGGAATATCCTCCAGCGTCGCAGTACGAATATGAAATCGGGAACTCAAGCCTTACTTCCCGCCCACCGCTTCACTCAGCAGCGAACGCGAAACATCACCCGTAATCACCACGCGAGTCTTTTTCTGCTCCACGCTCAGCGAAGCAAACGCCTGGTGCAACACAGCATCCTGCGGCGTTGCCGTCCCCTGCGAAAAGCCGCGCACCAGCGTCAGGATGGTGGCAAGATTCGCCGCTGTCTGCACCGCATCCGCTTCGGTAGGCGCAAGCTCCTCCACCCGCAATTGCAGGCTTCCGCGGAACGCAAGCGACACGATGAAATCCGTATCCTCGCTCATCGGCAGCGTCACACCAAACACCTGGATATTGCCGCGATCACTGAACGGCAACCCCACATGCCCAATGCCCCACGCCAGCGCAAAGTAAGGCACCTCGCGATACCGCAGCGACAGCAGCGAAGACCCCGACAACGGCGAAGCCCCCGCCGCATACCGATCAATCACAGAATGAATCTGTTCCGGTGTGGGCATGTTGCTCGCTGCAACCATGTCGTATCCCAGCGCGCTCACACGCATCACTCGGCCTTCATTGCCGGGAACGGTGTACACCGTATGCCCCGCGTAATTCTCCGTCGCAACGCTGTTGTGTTCCAGATACTCCGTCAGCTTGCGCGAATCGAATCGGCCCTCCATCACACCCGTGTACGCCACCACGCCATTCGGCCCATTCGGGTTAGGCATGCGATGCACGGAGACGGCGATGCGGTCCAGATCCCGTTCCCAGTGGAATCCCGTACCATCCAGAAACTTCGCATACTCCGGCGAAGGCGCAACCGACTTCTCATCGAAGTGTGTCGCCGTACGCACCGGCTTCAGATTCATGTAGAGGATGGCATCGGATTCCGGCAGCAGACGCGCCACTTCAGGCGGCGCATGAAAGCGCAGCACCAGCGCCACAATCAGCACCACAATCAGCGCAAGGGGAATGCCCAGGGAATACAGCCGGCGTTTTCGTCGCGGTTCCACTCCACAGCAGAATAGCGCGACCGTAATCATTCCGGGAAAAGGTTTTGAAGGGGACGGGCTTCAGCCCGTCCGTTATCGCTTCTTTTAACTCTTCTCGTTGTTATCTCGTCGAAGGCGAGATAACAACGAGAAGAAGACCGCCTATACCGTCGCAGCCTGATGCGACGCACGCAACGGCAGGCGCAACGTGGCCATCACCACCGCCACATTCATCACGCAAAGAAATCCAAACACCCAGGCGAACGCCACAGGCTGCGTTCCCTGCTCCATCCCCCACGCCAGCAGCGTCGCACACAACGTCGTCAACGTCGGCCCGCCCAATCGCTGCACGATGTTCATGGAAGTCGTCGCCATCGGCAACTCTCTGCGCGGCACCGAAAGATACGCCGCCGTAATCGAAGGCAATCCAATCGCGCCCTGTCCCATGCCTCGCAGAAACAACGCAATCACCAGCACAGGAAGAGTCAAACCACGTATCGACATCAGCACAAACGGGACCGTCGTCAATGCAACAACCGCTGCCCCAGCCACAGCCAGCCTGCGAATCCCGAATCGCTCCTGCAACCATCCGTTCGACGGATATACCAGCAGCATCCCCACGCCCAGCGGTATCAACAACCATCCCACCTTCGCAGGCGACATCCCCATCTGTCGCACCAGCAGATACGGCAGCAACAACTGAAACGAATACACCGCGCCGTTCGACAGAAACTGCGTCACCGCAGCCACACGAAACGTTCCGTGAAACAACTTCAGATCCACCAGCGCATCGTCTCCACGAGACCGCGCATGACGCACAAACAACACGAAACACAACGCCGCCACCAGCAGCAGCGCCAGCCCCATGCGTTCCCGCACATGGTCCGCGCCATAGAGGAACAGCACCATACCCGGCGAAAGAATCGCCAGTCCCTTCAAATCCAGCGAACGCGGATTACGTTCCGCCTCATCATTCGGCAGCAGAAACATCGCGCACAACACCGCCACAACACCCACCGGCACATTCACCAGGAACAACCAGTGCCACGAAGCATGTTGCAGAATCGCGCCTGCAATCACCGGCCCCACCAGTGGCCCCAACAAGATCGGCAGCGTCGCATACCCCATTACACGCGCCATATCCTTGCCCGCCACGCGCGCCATCATCAACTGCGCCATCGGCGCCAGCAGCCCACCGCTCAATCCCTGCAGCACGCGAAACGCCACCAGCATCTCCGCGGAAGACGCAGCGGCACACAGCGCCGACGACACCGTAAACGTCGTCAGGCACACCATGTACAACCGCCGTGCGCCCATGCGGTCCACCAGCCATCCATTCAGCGGCAGCATGAATGCCAGCGCCAACAAATAGCCGCTGGTCACCCACTGCATCACGGAAAGATTGCTGTGCAGGTCCCGCACCAGCGTAGGCAGCGATACATTCACCACCGTCGCATCCATCTGCGACAGGAACGATCCCATAACGGCGACCGCTCCCACCTTCCAGATCAACGCCGTGTGCGCACGTTCTGTCTCCACGCTAGGCAAGTGCTGCAACCACCTCATCCGTCAAACGCACCAGCCCCGCACGCGGGAAGATGTTCTTAAACGCAAAGTCCTGCATCTCCTGGCTGAACGTGGCGCACGCATCCTCCACCACCACAAACGCAAACCCCAGGCCGGTTCCCTGCCGGAACGTCGACTCCACGCCGATGTTCGTTGCAATGCCCGCCAGCACAATCGTCTCCACGCCACGCGCGCGCAACTCCGCCTCAAGATTCGTCTGTGCAAATGCGCCCCAGTGCCGCTTCGCAATCACCAGGTCACCCTCCTGCTTCCCGGCCTCCGGCACAATCTCGCTGGCCATCGCTGGGATCTCCTTCGGAAGCTGCGTCGGTTCATCCGCCGGCGGCCGCATAAAATCCTGCAGCTTCACATGCACATACACCACCGTCCCGCCCTTCGTCCGCAGCGCCTCCGCCATACGCCGCGAACGCGCAATCACATCCTTCGCCGCATAGGGCTGCACATCCCGCCCCACAATCGCGTGCTGCAAATCAATGAGAACCAGCGCCGTCTTCTTCGCTTCCAGTGAAAGTGCCTTATCCGCCATGCGTGTCATCTCCTGTTCACAAAATATGAGGATGCCCTCACATTTCACTATTGCTAGAATATGAGGGTGTCCTCAACTTCGTCAATCCCGGTACGCCGCGCACCCCGCCAGGATCGCGCCACAAAGCGCGTAGAGGCGTTTCTTGGCGCTGCCGAGGCCCTCTTCGTAGAACAGGGATACGAAGGCACAACCATGACCGCGATAGCAGAACGCGCCGGTTCTTCTATCGGTGCGCTCTACAGCTACTTCCCCGATAAAGTCGCGCTGGCACGCGCGTTGGCCTCGCAATACGTGGACGCACTGGCCGCTTACTGGACACCAGCGTTTGAACAACTCGACGGCGCTTCCGCAAAGAAATTCGCAGAACGTTTCCTCGACAGTTTTCTTGAATTCATCGCGGCCCAGCCGGCCTACCTGCAACTGCAGGCAGCACCCGTGCGCTTTCGCCGCGACCCCGCCACCCGCCACGCCTTTCGCGTCGTACTGCAAAAAGCGTTGCAGCGGTGCGCTCCGCAACTCGAAGACACACGCGCCTATCTCTGCGCCAACACCGTGCTGCAGATCACCAAGGGCATGGTCACGCTCTACGCCGACAGCAACGCCGCAGACAAGCCACGCGTCGTTACGGAATTCAAGAACGTCCTCTCGCTCTACCTGAAAAGCGTCTTCGCCGAAAAGCGCAGTTAAAGCGCCGGATCAACCCGCATTGCATTCTCCGTCAGCGTGCTGTCGCGCAGTTTCATAAAGCTTCGTTCCACCGCAACATGCAGAACAATCGCAACACCAAAGCATGACACCGTATAAAGCAGCCATGACGCAGGCCCATGCGGCTTCGCAATCTCCGGAAAGCGCTCCATTACATAATGCGCAACTGGCTTATGCGTCAGGTAGAGACTGAAAGCAAGTGCAGCCACAGTCTCCGCGCCCGGAACACGCACGCAAGCAAGCCATCCATTCACGCTCATGGCCGATACGGTAATCATTCCCAAACCAAAAGCAAGCAACGGAAAACCAACGATCATGCCCCACTTCGCCGGACCTTCACTGTTGCCCATGTCCTGATTGCGGAAGAGCCAGATAACGCTAGCCACACACAACAGTCCTGCAAAGAACAGCGCGTGACCACGTTCCGTAAGTCGCTTCCACCACAGCGGACGGAAGATTTCGACCAGCGCAAGCATAACGCCCACCAGCAAACCATCAAGCCGCGTATAGGTTGGGTAATACACCCGCTGATAAATTTCTTCCGGATAACGCAGCACTAGCCACCAGCGCAGCACAATGCCACCAAGTACCACCGCTGCGATAAGCGCTACGGTGCGGCGCAGCGAAGGCTTCTTCATCATCACCAGCACAAGCAATGGCAGCACAAGGTAAAAGTGCTCTTCCACGCAGAGTGACCATGCATGTGAAAAGGCACGCGTCGCGAACGTAAAGCCAAAGTTCTGGGTAAAGGTAAGAAACTTCCAAAGCGGCGGCAGCGCAGGAAAGTCTCGCCATGCAGGCACCAGAAAATACAGCGCAACAACCGTAAGATACGCAGGCAGGATGCGAAAGGCCCGGCGCAGATAGAACTCTTTGAGCGATGGCTTGTGCTCGCGCAGATACGGCTTTAGTAACTGCCTGCCAATGAGGTAACCGCTCAGCACAAAGAAGAGATCGACGCCCATCCAGCCGTGCCAGGTAACTGTGATGAGTTGCATGGGTAACTCACCAAAGATCGTCAGGTGGTAGAAGACCACCGCCAGAACGGCGAAGGCACGCAAGGTATCGAGGCCATGCAAACGGCTGATGTGCTTCGTCATGGTGTGAGTGGGTCGCGGAGCGAGAGCGAATTCAGACTATCGCATCTTCGTGTGAATCAGCCGGTAACATTCTGGGTTTCGCGATGTAGTGCCAGTGGTATGCACAGATATAGATACTGTGCGGCATGTAAGCCGCAGACAATACTCGCCGTCCCATAAAGTGCAGGAGACGCATTGGCACTGGCCGACTTGGTTTATCCGGAGACCTAAGTTATCGCCTTCGCTCATATCGCCCCGAGCGCAACTTCGACGGAGAGATTACATGAAACCAAACTCATTGCTGATGAGACTGGTGGTCGATAAAAACCACGAACCGGATGAAAAAGATTGGTGTCCCCCTCTTGATCGGCGTGCAGCGCTGAAGATTCTCAGCATGGGTGCAGTCGGAAGCGCCGTTACAGGTTGCGGAAACAGCGCCACCACCACCTCTTCCGCAACCAGCACCACGCTCTCACTGGCCGCATCTGCCACCTCGGCCACGGTCGGTACTTCCATCACACTTACCGCAATGGTTGCACCCTCTGCCGCCACTGGAACCGTCACGTTCTACAGTGGGACCACAGTCCTCGGAAGCGCGACGCTAAGCTCTGGTACGGCAACACTCACCACTACCTTTTCAAGCGCACAAACAGCATCCGTCACTGCCGTTTATTCCGGCGACGGCACTTACTCCGGCAGCACTTCCAGCGCACTTACTATTACCATTACAACGCAGCAAGGCACCACCGCAACCAGCACAGCACTTAGTGTCTCTACCACGGCAACCACTGTAGGTAGCTCCATCATCCTCACCGCGCAGGTAACACCATCAGCCGCCACTGGGACCGTTACGTTCTACAACGGCACCACCTCGCTCGGCACAGGCACGCTGTCTAGCGGCATTGCAACATTAACCGTCACCTTCAGCACCGCCCAGACGGCTTCGCTCAAAGCAACCTATGCAGGAGACAGCACCTATGCTTCCAGCACGTCAGGGGTTGTGTCAGTGTCCGTAACGGCCAGCAGCACGTCCTGCGGAACAACAATCCCCGCGGTGACAGAAGGCCCTTACTGGACGGACGATAGTGCCTCTGGCTATAACCGCTCGACTATCACGTCCGACATTGGCGGGACAAACACACAAACAGGTGTGCCTTTTACCCTGACGCTTTATATCTACGACCGCAAGAATAGCTGCGCAGCCATGCAGAATGTCCAGGTGGATATATGGCACTGTAATGCTGCGGGCGTTTACTCGGGTATCAAGAGTTCCACAAACGGCAACGGCGTCGATTACACCAGCCAGAGCTGGCTGCGCGGCTATCAACTCTCAGACAGCACCGGCATGGTAAAGTTCGTCACCATCGTTCCCGGCTGGTACACCGGCCGAACCACACACATTCACATGCGTCTGCGGTCCACATACGACACATCGTCTGACGGCAGCACAAACACCGCGCAACTATTCTTCGACCAGACATTTATTGACAGTCTGGACACCACTGCCTCCCCTTACAGCAGTGAAGGCAAGAATTCTGTAACCAACGCGGGCGATTCTATCTACAACTCCGAAGGCGGCACCACGTTACTAAGTCTCAGCGGTTCCGCCAGCGCAGGCTACGCAGCCGCATTCAGCATCTACCTTCCACTTAGCTAAGTGGAAGGTAGATGAGGCAAAGCACTTACTCCGAAATAGAGAAGGTATAAATCTTTCCGGCATGCGCAATCCCCGGAGCGCCCGCAGAACCGGGAGCAAGCACGCCATACTCACCCTTCTGCAGATCACGCGGTACAGTGAATCCAAACAGCCGCGAACTTATCTTGTGAATGGGAATATCCAGCGCATCGCGGTCCGCGCCTGTTTCTGAATGGAAGACATTTCCTGTCTTCACGCGAAACTCACGGCGATCACTCTTCTCATGAAAGCGCAGGATCACATACTCCACCGCATCCACCTGCGTACCCGGTGCAAGAATCATCATCTCCGTGCCGGGTGAAATCTTCAGGTGCGACTTCGGCCCGCTCACCACGCCGTTTTCATCTTTCTTGATGATGTTGTTCGTCGCCAGACTTTTCAGCGCGCCACCATCGCGATACTTCACCAGTTCCGGCCCAACCGCTTCCCACTGCCCCTGCACGTTCTTGAAATACAAACCCGGATCATCGGAATTCACTGACAGCGGAGTCACCTCCACCGGCACAACAGGATGCATCTCCAGCCCGCTGTTCTTCGCCAGCATCGCCGTAATCACTGCCTGCGACACACCCGCTTCCTTCAGAGCAATCAGGTCATCCGGCCCCGTCCTGTACTCGCCCGGCTGTGAACGCACCGTTTGCAACAGGATGCTGTCGTCCAGCCCCGCCTTGCTCATCTTCACAATGGCATCGTTGTTCAACACGGAGCCATGCTGCTTCGCCGCAGTTTTTCCGCTATCGGACAACTGCGGCAACGGCCCCTCAACACCACCCTGCGCATGCAGAAGAGGAGTAACGACAAACAAAGCGGAAACAAGGAAACGACGCATCGGAATGAAAGGGCTCCGCAAAGCAGAATGACACAGATATAGACGATTCGCCCCACCATTCGCGTACTACTGCCATTTCAATTCGACGGAAGCCGAAGAACGCGTGTATACAGTTTTCGCGAAGGAGCATTGAGTATGAATCGACGCGAACTGCTGCAGACCGGAGCCCTGGCGCTTGCCACAACTGGCACCACACGGTGGATGATGGGACAGGGGAGTTCCATGAACGATCACGCTGCCGTACCGCGCACCAACTGGGCCAGGAACCTGCATTACAGCACCAACCACGTCTATGCGCCCACCGACGCCGCGCAGGTGCCGGAGATCGTCAAGGCCAACGCAAAGCTCAAAGGCCTCGGCTCGCGCCACTGTTTCAACAACATCGCCGACTCCACCGCCGCGCAGATTTCCATGCGCGAAGTGAAAGGCATCTTCATCGACGCGGCAGCAAAGACCGTCACCGTCGGCGCGGGCATTGCGTATGGCGAACTCGCACCGACGCTGGACAAAGCCGGATTTGCACTCGCCAACCTCGCCTCGCTGCCGCACATCTCCGTCGGCGGCACCATCGCCACGGCAACCCACGGCTCCGGCGTGAATAACAAGAACCTCTCCGCCGCCGTCCGCGCACTCGAAATCGTCAAGGCCGACGGCACTGTCCTGCACCTCTCCCGCGACCACGATGGCGACCGCTTCCGCAACGCCGTCGTCCACCTCGGAGCCATCGGCGTCGTCACAAAGGTCACGCTCGATATCCTGCCGCGCTACGACATGTCGCAGGTCGTCTACCAGAACCTGTCGTTCGATCAACTCGAGCACAACCTGGAAACCATCATGGCCTCCGGCTACTCTGTCTCACTCTTCACCGACTGGCAGAAGAACCGCGTGAACCAGGTCTGGATCAAGGACAAGGCGACGGCACAAAAACAGATGCCGCCCATGTTCTACGGGGCCACGCTGCAAAAACGCAAAATGCACCCTATCGACGACCATCCCGCCGACGCCTGCACCGAACAGATGGGCACCATCGGCCCGTGGTACCTCCGCCTGCCACACTTCAAGATGGAGTTCACGCCCTCCAGCGGCGAAGAAATTCAAACTGAATTCTTCGTCGCCCGCAGTGACGGCTACCAAGCCATCCGCGCCGTAGAAAAGCTGCGCGACCGCATTACGCCGCACCTCTTCATCACGGAACTCCGCTCCATCGCGGCAGACGACCTGCCCATGAGCATGGCCTACCAGCGCGACTCGCTCGCCATCCACTTCACATGGAAGCCGGAACCGGAAGCTGTCCTGAACGTGCTGCCCGACATCCAGAAAGCGCTGGAACCCTTCGGCGCGCGACCGCACTGGGGCAAGGTCTTCACCATCGACCCCGCCTACCTCCACAGGCAATACGCGGAACTCGACCACTTCCGCGCCTTCGCCAGGGAGATGGACCCCACCGGAAAATTCCGCAACGCCTATCTGGAGAGGAATATCTTCGGCTAGCTCATTCACACACACACCAGTAGCGAAAAGTGATTATGGTAACGTAGGCCACAGACACACAATCACTTGCGCCCACTTACTCTGAATTCGCTTCGTCGAGTCACGTCGAGTCGTCTCTATATTCCGGAGATTGACGGCCTGCGTTTTATTGCGATCGCATATGTGGTGATCTTCCACATCTCCGAGCTCACACGTTTTACAGGAGCTCCCATCACCCAGGGCGTTTTGTTCACACCGCTCTTCACCGCGATTCATCACGGAGCTCGCGGCGTTCCATTCTTTTTCGCAATCAGCGGCATGGTTCTGGGACTGCCGTTCGCCCGCCACCATCTCGCCGGACACGACCGCGTTGCATTAAAGCCATATCTGATGCGGCGTGTGACGCGACTGGAGCCGCCCTATCTCGCCAACCTGTTTCTGCGTATGCCATTAGCGATGGCAGCCAAACACATCCCATTGATGAGCGGCATCAGCCATCTTGCCGTCTCCATCTTCTACGCGGACTGGATCATCTATGGCGCTACTCCTGCCATCCACCCTCCATCCTGGTCGCTCGCGGTGGAAGTCCAGTTCTATCTGCTCGCGCCGGCAATTGCATGGGTCCTGTATCGCGGAACGGACAGCGTGCGCTGGCTTGTCAGTCTTGCGCTCCTTGTAGGAGGCTGCTTCGCTTCGTGGTACTTCGCGGGAGAAGAACTTCACGGTGCGGCGCGTCTGTCGATCCTCTACTTCTCCCAATACTTCATCGCCGGCATGTTGATGGCCGATATTTATGTCACCAGCATGGAACGCATCCCGGAGACGTTCGTCTGGGATCTGCTCGCGTTTCCGAGTCTCATTGCATTCTTTCTTGTGCCGGACCAGTTTGCGCGATTCCTGCTTGCCCCTATCATCGTGATCGTATTTCTGGCGGCGTTCCGTGGCCGCCTGCTCCGCCCGTTCCTTCGGCTGCCGGTAGTCTCCATTACGGGTGGCATGTGTTACAGCATCTATCTCACCCATTCCCTGACATTGCAGGGTGGGATGGCGGCACTCGTCTGGGGCCGTGACCGTCTCGGCCTTCACCCCGATTTCTGGGTTCTCTATGCGGTCGCGCTGCTCACCATCATCCCGTTGATCCTGTTCATCGCAGTCATCTTCTTTGTTTTGATCGAACGTCCGTGCATGGACCCGCACTGGCCTCACAAGCTGATGAAATGGCTTCGGGAACGCCCCCAGCCGCAGCCGCTTCAGGCCTGAATTCCACCGGCACACGCCCCCGGAATTTGTGCTAAAGTCAAAGACAGCGCTGCGCACGTCATGGCAGCGTTGTTTGTTGTGCGTGCGTTTGTTTTGGGCCGGTGCACTTCGAGTGGGCTGGCGGCAGAGATGGGCTGGCGTAGCTCAGCCGGTAGAGCATCTGATTTGTAATCAGAGGGTCGGGGGTTCAAATCCCTTCGTCAGCTCCAGCATCCCGATTCCCAGGCAACACAACAGGCTGAAGTGCACAGGTGGCCGAGTGGTTAATGGCAGCAGACTGTAAATCTGCCACGCAACGCGTTACGAAGGTTCGAATCCTTCCCTGTGCACCATAAGATTTAAGGGGTTCTCGGAGGTATGAGAACCTCGGAAGATGAAGATGGACGGACCTGGATCACAGCAGCGAATGTACGTCGCGCTTGGGGTGATCGCAATCGCCGCCATTGGAATCGGGCTCACCATGGAACCCGGAAAATACCGGAGCCTTGCGTGGGTGTTATTAGGGTTTTTCGCGTTTCGTGTGCTCTTGGGCAGGCAAAGCGCAGTTCGAAGAGGGCGCAACCAACGGCCTTCAACGAAGCAGGGCTGATGTAGCTCAGTGGCAGAGCACTCCCTTGGTAAGGGAGAGGTCGAGGGTTCAATCCCCTCCATCAGCTCCATAGTTTCAAGCTATTAGCTATTGGCTATTAGCTTTTAGCTGGCAACAAGTTAGCTAGAAGCTAACGGCTAAGAGCTAACAGCTTTAAGGCGCGGGAGTAACTCAGTGGTAGAGTCACAGCCTTCCAAGCTGTTGGTCGCGGGTTCGATCCCCGTCTCCCGCTCCAGAGTTTCAAGGTAGGAGTCTCCAGGACACGGCATGTACGAGCAAGCAACCATCGCAGTCGAGAACCAGCAGGCATTCGACGCCGTCAAATCGGCCATCGACAACTCTTTCTCTTCGGCCAAGGTGTCGGACTTCCTCAAGTCGCTGGACCGCTCGAAGCTCCGCATCCGCGAGTTTGAAGCAGTCGCGCAGGCTGGCAAGCTGGGACCCAGCGCCGAACAGGCTTACAAAAGCCTGAACGACGGCGATCAGGGCATGATCCGCGAGCATTACCTCTCCACGCTGGAGAAGGTGGACCCGACCCTGCGCCAGAAATACCTGAAGGTCTACGCCTACTACTGAGGCCAGCCGACCTCCCCGTAAAAGTTTCCCTGGGCTTGGAGCCGCACCGTGCGGCAGCCCGCACCACGTTCTGAAACCATCTTTGGAGCCGCCTGGCAAACGGCTTACAACTCAGGAGCAAGAGAGCAATGGCGAAGGAAAAATTTGATCGTAGTAAGCCGCATGTAAACGTTGGGACGATTGGTCATATT